>SOKR01000012.1 GCA_004375675.1 Dehalococcoidia bacterium | reverse complement strand
AACTGGGCGCGGTCAAGGCGGTGGTCGCCGACGCCCAAAAGGCTTTCATCAACGACTTCGTCTTCCCCGCACTCAAGGCCAACGCCATGTACCAGGGGCAATACCCCCTGGCGACGGCGCTGGCGCGCCCGCTGATGGCGCAATTGCTGGTGGAAACCGCCCTCAAGGAAGGGGCGAAATCGGTCGCCCACGGCTGCACGGGCAAGGGCAACGACCAGGTGCGCTTTGATGTCAGCGTGGCGGGGCTGGCCCCCGAGCTTAAGATTTTAGCCCCCGCCCGCGACTGGGAGATGACCCGCGACGAAACCATCGACTACGCCAAACGCCACGGCATCCCCCTCCCCGTTACGGCGGAAAGCCCCTACTCCATAGACCAGAACCTCTGGGGGCGCAGCATCGAGTGCGGGGTCATGGAAGACCCCTGGGCCGAGCCCCCCGAAGACGCCTTCATCTGGGTCAAGCCGATAGCCAAGACCCCCGACAAAGCCGAATATATTGAAGTCGAATTTAATAAAGGCATACCCATAGCCGTCAACGGGCGCAAGATGGAAGGTATCGCCCTCGTCCAGCTGGCCAACGACCTGGCGGGCAAGCACGGCATCGGCCGTATTGACCATATCGAAGACAGGGTGGTCGGCATCAAGTCGCGCGAGGTCTACGAAACCCCCGCCGCCCTGCTCTTGATTAAGGCGCACCGCGCCCTGGAGTCGCTTTGCTTATCCAAAGAGCAGTTGCGCTTCAAGGAGCTGGTCTCCGCCGAATACGCCGACCTGGTCTATAACGGCCTCTGGTTCACCGCCTTCCGGGAAGACCTGACGGCTTATATAGAATCATCCCAGCGCTATGTCACCGGCACGGTACGGCTTAAACTGCATAAAGGGAGCTTAACGGTGGTGGGGCGAAAGTCCCCCTACTCCCTCTACCGCCACGACCTGGCTACCTACGATAAGGGAGACGCTTTCGACCAGAGCGCCGCCGCCGGCTTCATTCACCTCTGGGGGCTGCCCGCCCGCATACAGGCACGGTTGCAGGGCAAAAAAACAAAGGAAGGCTGATATGAGCCATATAAGGGGTCGCTTTAAGAAAAAGGCGGATAAAACGGTAAACGCCTACACCACCTCGGTTCCCTTCGACTGGCGTCTCTATCCCTACGACATCGCCGGCAGCATCGCCCACGCCCGCATGCTGGCTAAACAGGGCATCATCCCCGATAAAGACGCCGAGACTATCGTCAACGGATTGACGGCGATTCAGCGCGAGATTGAGCAGGGCGAGTTTCAGTTTAATGTGGAGCTGGAAGACATCCACATGAATATCGAAGCCCGCCTCATCGAAATGATCGGGGAGGTGGGGGGCAAGCTCCACACCGCCCGTTCCCGCAACGACCAGGTGGCTCTCGATCTGCGCCTCTTTAGCCGCGACGCCATCACCACCACGCTGGCTCAGCTAGAAGAGCTGCAGCGGGTAATCATCGCCCTGGCTGAAGCCAACAAGGCGGTCGTCATCCCCGGCTATACCCACCTCCAGACGGCGCAGCCCGTCCTGCTGGCGCATCATCTTTTGGCCTATTTCGAGATGCTCCAGCGCGATAGCGAACGCTTTCTGGATTGCCTTGCGCGCACCGACGTCATGCCCCTGGGCAGCGGCGCCCTGGCCGGCGTCGCCTACGATATCGACCGTGAGTTCGTCGCCAAGGAGCTCGGCTTTGAAGAAATAAGCCGTAACAGCCTGGACGCCGTTTCGGACAGAGACTTCGTATTGGAATACCAGGCGGCGGCGAGCTTTTGCATGATGCACCTCTCCCGCCTGGCGGAAGAAATTATCCTCTGGTCCTCTGCCGAGTTTAACTTCATCGAGCTCGACGAGGCTTACGCCACCGGCTCCAGCATCATGCCCCAGAAAAAGAACCCCGATGTCGCCGAGCTGGCGCGGGGCAAGACGGGGCGGGTCTACGGCAACCTCATGGGGCTGCTGACCACGATGAAAGCCCTCCCCCTGGCCTATAACCGCGACCTGCAGGAAGATAAAGAAGCCCTCTTCGACAGCGTGGAAATCCTGCTCTCCACCCTTGAGGTCTTCACCGGCATGCTCAAGACCCTTAAGGTCAATGCCGAAAACGCCCGTCAAGCGCTTGAAGGCGGCTATATTCTGGCCACCGACCTGGCCGACTATCTGGTCAAGAAGGGCGAAGCCTTTCGTAGTGCCCACGAGAAAGTAGCCAAGCTGGTGAGCTACGCCATAGAGAAAGATAAACCCCTCTCCAAGCTCACCCTGGCCGAATACAAGAAGTTCTCCCCCCTCTTCGAAGACGATGTCTTCTCTATCACCGTGGAGTCCTCTCTGGCCGCCCGCGACGTTAGCGGCGGCACCGCCCCGAAACGGGTGGCTAAGGCTCTAGCCGCCGCCAAGAAATCGCTTGGAGCTAAGGGTGGCTAATCCTGAGGTAAAGCTCGCCCCCTCCATCCTCTCCGCCGACTTCGCCCGCCTGGGCGAGCAGGTAGCCGAAGCCACTAAAGCTGGCGCCGACTACATCCACGTCGATGTCATGGACGGGCACTTCGTTCCCCCCATCACCATCGGCGCGCCGGTGGTGGCGGCTATTCGTAAGTGTACCGACCTGCCTCTGGACGTCCACCTTATGATCGAAGCCCCCGAAAGGCAGATTAACCAGTTCGCCGAAGCCGGCGCTGACATTATCACCGTCCACATCGAAGCCTGCCCCAAAATTAAGCAAATCGTCTCGGTAATCAAAAGCCTGGGGATAAAGGCGGGGGTCTCGCTCAACCCCGAAACCCCCCTCACCGCCATAAACGAAATCCTGCCCTCATTGGATTTGGTGTTGGTGATGACGGTCAATCCCGGCTACGGCGGCCAGCCCTTCATCGAAGCGACGCTGGATAAAATAGCCCAACTGCGCGCCGAGCTGGATAAAAAAGGCTTATCCGCTGAGCTGGAGGTGGATGGGGGCATCAACGCCCAAACGGCGCCGAAGGTGGTCGAGGCGGGGGCAAGGGTGCTGGTGGCGGGGGCGGCTGTGTTCGCTACGGGGCAAACGGTCAAAGAGGCTATGGCTGAGCTTCAGGCTGGGCTTCTTTAGCCTGCTTGTGCTGGGTGCGCAGGCATCGGGTGCAGAGGTTCATCCGTTTCGTCTTGCCGTCTATGGTGATGGTGACGGGGTGAATATTGGGCGTCCAACTACGCTTGGTGTGGCGCTTGGAGTGGCTTATATTATGGCCGAACATCGGCATTTTACCGCATAAATCGCATTTCAAGGTCTTGACTCCTTTGACTATTGAAGAAATTTAGGGTAGAATTTCGCTCGTAACTCGTAAATAGTAATACAATATAGTAGCATAGCCAGGCGATTCTGGCAAGGACGGATAGGATATGGCGCCAACCAAGTCTATTAACGGTCAGGACTTACAGGAGATGTTTGCCGCCGCGACTAGCTGGTTGGAGAAGAGTTCCGCCGATATCGATGCCCTCAACGTCTTTCCGGTGCCCGACGGCGATACCGGCACCAACATGCTGCTCACCATGCGCTCCACCGTGGAGGAATCCCAGCTGGCTACCGACCACGGCGTCTCCAGCGTGGCTAAGGCTATGGCTAAGGGGGCGCTGGTGGGGGCGCGGGGCAACAGCGGCGTCATCCTGTCCCAGATTTTCAGCGGCTTATCCCAGGCTCTGGACGGCAAAGACGATATTACCGGCAAGGAGCTGGCTGACGCTTTAACCAAGGCGTCGTCGGTGGCTTACGCCGGCTTAAGCAACCCCGTGGAAGGCACTATTCTTACCGTGATGAGGGAGGCGGCGGAAGCCGCCCAGGCGCACGCCGCCACCGTCAGCGATGACGTGGTCTCGGTCGTGGAAGCCACGGTCAACGCCGCCAAGGAATCGGTGGCTAAGACTCCCACCCTCCTCCCCGTATTAAAGGAAGCGGGCGTGGTGGATGCGGGTGGGCAGGGGCTTTACACCATCCTGGAAGGCTCCCTCCACTACCTCAAGGGCGAAATGGAACAGCTCAAGCTGCGCCGTCCCTGGATGGTGGCCAGCAGCATCCCCCTCACCGCCAAATCCCCCCAGATGGTGGGCGTGGAGGAAGTCCCCTACGGCTATTGCACCAACTTCGTCATCAAGGGCGAGGGGCTCAATCCCGACAAGCTCCGCAAGCGGTTGGAAAAGCGCGGTCAATCGGTCATCGTCGTCGGCGATGACTCCGTGGTCAGGGTGCATATTCATGCCCTCGACCCCGGTGACGTTATGAGCTATGTCGGCCCCCTGGGCACCCTGCACCAGATAAACATCCGCAACATGGACGAGCAGTACCGCGACTTCATCGAGATGCAAAAAGAAAGGATGCCCGCCGTCGAGGTGGCGATTGTGGCCGTGGTGGTCGGCGAGGGCTTGGCTAACGTTTTCACCAGCCTGGGGGCGACCTTTATCGTCCCCGGCGGTCAGACGATGAACCCCAGCACCAAGGACCTGCTCCAGGCCGTGGACGTGGTGGCTTCGGAAAAGGTCATTATCCTGCCCAACAATAAAAATATCGTGCTCACCGCCAGCCAGGTGCAGTCCCTGACTAAAAAGACCATCGAAGTCGTCCCCACCACCACCATCCCCCAGGGCGTGGCGGCGCTGCTGGCTTTCGACTACGAAGCCGATATGGAAACCAACGCCCAGAGTATGAACAAGGCGAAGGCGGCGGTAAAGTCCGTCGAGGTCACGCGGGCGGTGCGCTCCACCCGTCTGGGCGGGCTGGACATTAAGAAGCGACAGGCAATCGGCTTTCTCGATGGCGACCTGGTGGCTGTGGGCGATAAGCCCGACGCCGTTGTCCAGGACGTGCTGGCGCGGGTGAAGCTGGACGAGGTTGAGGTAATCACCATCTATTATGGGGACGACACCACTTCGGCCGAGGCGGAAGAGGTCGGCGCCACCCTCGATAAGCAGCACTCCCAGCTTCAGGTTGAGGTAGTTCAAGGCGGTCAGCCTCACTATAACTATATTGTCTCCGTGGAATAGAGGGGAGGGTTAAATGACGGTAAAGATTGTCACCGATAGCCTGGGTGACATATCCTCCGATGTGGCCCGAGAGCTGGGCATCACCATCATCCCGCTCAACGTCCTCTTCGGTGAGGGCATCTATCGGGACGGCGTCGATCTGACCACCGAGCAGTTCTACCAGAAACTGCTCAAGAGCAAGGCTTTGCCCACCACCCAGATAGCCAGCCTGGGCGTTTTCGTCCAGAGCTACGATAAGCTGGCTGAAGAAAGCGACGAAATCCTGGTCATCGCTAATTCCCGCAAGATCAGCGCCAGCCACGAAGCTATGGTGCAGGCCGTAGAGAAGATGAAACGCCCCTGCCGCGTTGAGGTCATCGACTCCCAGTGGGCGGTTATGGCGCAGGGCTTAATCGTTATCGCCGCCGCCAAGGCGGCTAAAAAGGGAGTCGGCATCGATGAGCTTATGGCTCTCACCAAAAAGAATATCCCCCGCGCCGACATCCGCATGGCTTTTGATAGCCTAACCTACCTTGAAGAAGGCGGCCGCATCGGCAAGGCGCGCGCCTTTTTAGGCTCTAGACTCAAGGTAACCCCCATACTGGGCATCAGGGAGGGCGAGATCTTCCCCTTCTCCCGGGAACACTCCCGGGCCAGGGCGATAGACCACTTGTATTACTTCGCCACCAGCTTCAGCCATATCGACGAGATGGCGGTGGAAGACGCCACCACCCCCAAAGAAGCCGATGCCCTGGCGAAAAGACTCAAGTCGCAATTCCCCAAGACAAATATCTACCGAACCATGGTGAGCCCGGTAATCGGGGCGCATGTCGGCCCCCGGGTGCTGGGGGTAGCCGTGCTCGGGGACAGAGGGTAACGATGACAGTAAAAATTATCACCGATAGCGTGGCTGACCTGTCCCCCCAAATTGTTGCCGAGATGGGCATCTCGGTAGTGCCGCTGCGCGTTCGCTTTGGTGACGAGGTCTACCGCGACGGCATAGACCTCACTCCCGACCAGTTCTATGGGAAGCTCAAAACGAGCAAGGTTTTTCCCAATACCTCGGTGCCGTCGCCGGCCGACTTTGTTCAGGTTTACGACAAGCTGTCTGAAGAAACGGATGAAATCCTGGTCATACTTGTCTCCGCCCGGCTAAGCGCCACCTGCGAAGTGGCACGCCAGAGTATAGAGAAGATGAAGCGCAAATGCCGCGTCGAGCTGCTCGATTCCGAGACGGCGACCATGGCCGAGGGCTTTATCGTGATGACGGCGGCTAAGGCGGCTAAAGGCGGCGCTAAGCTCGACGAAGTCATAGAAGTCGCCCGCCAGACCGTCCCCCGCGTTGACTTTCGGGCCGCCTTCGATACCCTGGAATACCTGAGAAAGGGCGGGCGCATCGGTCGGGCGCAGGCTTTCCTGGGCTCGATGCTCAGTATAAACCCCATCATCGCCCTCAAAAACGGCGTGGTCGAGCCCGCGGGCAGGACCCGTTCCCGCTCCAAGGCGATAGACCTTCTCTACGAATTCGCCGCCGGCTATGCCCGTATCGAAGAGATGGCGGTGGAAAACACCGCCTGCCCCGACGAGGCTGAGGCATTAGTGGAACGGCTGGGCGCTATATTCCCCAAAGAACGCATCCACCGCTCCCGGATGACGCCGGTCATCGGCACCCACACCGGTCCCGGGCTCCTCCTGGTGGCGGTAATGGGCGATAAGGAATAGCCGTGACGGTAAAAATTATCACCGATAGCTCGGCGAGCATTCCCCCCTCTGTGGTTGAGGAACTGGGGCTTACCATAATTCCCTCACTGATTCGCTTCGGCGACGAGGTCTACCGCGACGGCGTTGACCTCACCACCGAGCAGTTCTACGAGCGGTTGACCACCGACAAGACCCACCCCACCACCTCGGTGCCCACCCCCCAGTCCTTTGTCGATGCCTACGAAAAGCTGGCCGAAGAAGCCGATGAAGTCGCCGTCATCACCATCTCCCACAAGCTCAGCGCCGTCGGCGACGTCGCCCGGCAGGCTATGGACCTGGCCAAAAAGAGACCCCGTGTGGAGATAATTGACACCACCTGGGCGCTTATGTCCGAGGGGCTGATAGTTATCACGGCGGCTCGGGCGGCTAAAGATGGCGCCAGCCTCGACGAAGTGCTAGAGGTCGCCCGCCGCAACATCCCCCGCACGGACCTGCGCATGGCTTTCGACACCCTGAAATACCTGGAACGGGGCGGGCGCATCGGCAAGGCCCAGGCTCTGCTGGGCTCGGTGCTCAAGATAAACCCCATTCTCGGCCTCAAGGACGGGGAGATTTATCCCGTGGGTCGGGAGCACTCCCGTTCCAAGGCGATAGAAAACCTCTATAACTTTGTTAACAGCTTCTCCCGTATTGAAGAAATGGCCATAGGTGATGGCACTACCCCGGAAGAAGCCGACGGGCTGGCGGAACGGCTCAACGACAAGTTTCCCGCCGAGCGTATCTTCCGCTTCAAGGTCACGGCGTCGGTCGGGGCGCATGTCGGCCCCCACGTTCTGGCGGTAGCCATCCTGGGCGACAAGTAGCCAGTTTGTATCGGCTGGGGAGAGAACTTTGGCGCTGAACATCGAGTCTCTGCGCAAGATTCTGGAACTGGAACGGGAAAAGGGTTACACCGATTCGGCCGTCATCGGCGGCCTGGACAGGTTTCTGCACCGCTGGGCGGGACAGGCAATAGAATCCATAACCAGCCCCGAACTTTTGAGTCAGTTCCGTCGCCTGCGCCTCGACGACTCAAAGTACGCCGCGATGACTCAGCCCCACCGCCGACGCTGGATAGAAGAAATAATCGGCTTTTTGTCCGAACTCGGCGAAATACCCGCCGAAACCGAGATAAAATCCCCCAAAAGCGTTAG
>SOKR01000148.1 GCA_004375675.1 Dehalococcoidia bacterium | reverse complement strand
AGAAAGGGGGACTATATTGACCCAGGTCGCCGAAGCCAAGCCCGCCGTTAATATCAACGAGGACTATTGCAGCCGCTGCTCTATCTGCGGCTCTCTTTGCCCCTACGACGCCATAACCAGGGACCACGAGAACGATAAAATCATCCTGGATATAGAGAAGTGCCAGGTCTGCGGTATCTGCGCCTCGGCCTGCCCGGCTCGGGCTATTGATACCATCTACTACGACCGCGACTCTCTGCTCAACTACCTGAGGAAGGTGAAGCCGAACTATAAGAGCGACACCCTGGTGGTTATGTGCAAGGGCAGCGCCCCTGACTTCAGCCAGGTGGGCAAGCTCTTCGGGGTGAATGATTTCGTGCCGCTTTCCGTGCCCTGTGTCGGGTGCATTTCCGAGGAGTTACTGCTGGCGATGCTGGCGGAGGGGATGAAAAAGATTGACATCCTCGCCTGCGACGAGGACTATTGCCGCTTTCACCGGGGCAGCCCGCTCACCGGGCGGCGCGTTATGGCCCTGAACCGCATGCTGGCGCAGTTGGGCTACGGCAAAGACGCCATAACCATGAAGCGCAACAGCCTGAAGGTGAAGGTGGATAAAGACCTTTGTATCGCCTGCGGCAACTGCGTTTTCTACTGCCCCTATGATGCTCCCAAGCTGGAGAGCGAGGGGGGGATAAGCTTTGACCTGGATGCTTGCCGGGGGTGCGGGCTTTGCGTTTCCCTCTGCCCCGCCTTCGCCCTCGACCTGGAGAACTGGGAGAGGGATAGAATCTCAAGCCTGCTGCCCAAGCTGATTGCCGAGATGAAGCCG
Source organism: Dehalococcoidia bacterium (assembly GCA_004375675.1). Classification (GTDB taxonomy): domain Bacteria; phylum Chloroflexota; class Dehalococcoidia; order Dehalococcoidales; family BS750m-G39; genus E44-bin88. The sequence goes on along the minus strand of SOKR01000148.1, from coordinate 1,412 downwards.
CCTAAAGTACTCGTCTTCCGCTGCCAGTGGGCGGTCTATCCGCCACTGAACGGTGATGTTAGCCCCAACGTGCGCACCATAGATTTGCCCTGCTCGGGGCGGATTGAAGCCGTGCACGTCCTTGAAGCGTTGCAGAACGGCGCCGACGGGGTTATGGTGATTGCCTGCTCCGAGGACGATTGCAAGCAGGAAGGGGTGAGCGCCAAAGCCGAGCACGTGGTGGCTAAAATCAAGGGGCAACTGGAGCAGATAGGGTTGGGGGAGAGGCTGGGCTTCGGCTCGGTCTCGCCGCGCTACGAAGGAAAGGCGGAGGAAGCCATCCTGCAGTTCCGCCAGCAAATAGAAGCTATCGGTAAGAAGGGGAAGAGCTAATGATTGTAACCGTACTGAAGCCTCTGGACGAAATACTGGAATCGATATCTCCTTACAAGAAGATTTTAATCGCGGGCTGCGACGGCTGCACCCAGCCGCCGCGGGGGATGAGGGAAGTCAAGACGCTGAAGCAGTTGCTGGAACTGGCCGGCAAGCTCAAGAATAAGAAGTTCGAATTCAAGCTGACCTCGGTGGTCAAGCAGTGCGATTCCGTGCTGACCAAATCGACGATAAAGCCCTACGCCGAAGATATCGACGCTGTGCTCTCCCTCGCCTGCGGGGCGGGGCCGCAGACGGTAGCCGAGGTTTTCCCCGCTCTGCCCGTTATTCCCGCCCAGAACTCCCACTTCGTGGGCATCGACGACCGGGAGGGGAGCGCCATGTTCGACAGCTGCTCTTCCTGCGGGGACTGCGTTTTAGCCCTGACCGGCGCCGTCTGCCCGATTACGCGCTGTGCCAAGGGGCTGCTCAATGGAGCCTGTGGCGGCGCCCGCGAGGGCAAGTGCGAGCTCGACCCGGAGCGTGACTGCGCCTGGGAGCTTATTTACAACCGGCTGGAGAAGCTGGGGCAGCTGGACAGGCTCAAAGAGTTCCGGCCGCCGCGCAACTACCAGAAGAAGGCCTGGAAGGTCGCCCCTTAAATCACTTCGCCCCTGGCTCATCCGCCAGTCCATAGTCAGTCCGCCAGACCGTAGCTAATCCGCTGTGCTCTTAAATTGCACACGGCGCCCCTAGCTGATATAATCAAACAGCTATGGTTCCCGCTAAGAAGCCCCAAAAAGACGATAGCCTGGAAACAATGCGCCATTCCGCCTCGCACGTGCTGGCGGAGGCGGTGCTTGCCATGTTCCCCGACGCCAAGTTCGGCATCGGGCCCGCCACTCAGGACGGCTTTTACTACGACTTCGAATTACCTCGACCGCTGACCCCCGATGACCTGCCCGTTATCGAAGCTAAGATGAAGGAACTGGTCGCCGCCGAACTGCCTTTCACCCGTGAGGAGTTGAGCCGTGAGGACGCTCGCGCTCTATTCGCCAAAC
>SOKR01000026.1 GCA_004375675.1 Dehalococcoidia bacterium | reverse complement strand
ATAAAGGGCCTGTCTACCCTCTTAATGGTCCAGGGGCAGTGTATAAAATTCGGCGGTATATAGGTCACGGTGGACTTGGTGATGATATGTTTCTCCATCTCCGGGCCCATGCATAGTTCGACCTCGGCTCCCAGGTCAAATGGGTCGTCCGGGTTCGTTCCGATGTGCATTAAGATTTCGGCGCTTTTGTGTATGTGCGGGCCGTGGGAAATCTGGTCCCACGAACTCACCCCGAAGAGCTCAGCCGGGGAAGGGAATACCCAGTTAACAAGATATCTGTTGCTCCCTTGAATTAAATCGCCATTAAGGTCAGCGATAATTTTCATAGCCTCGCGCTCCGGACTGGGACCCGTTATAAAGTACTTGCCGTATTTTGTGGCCATTGTTTCCCTCCTTTTGATTATTGAAGCCGCTCAGTCCTTAGCCAACTCCTGTGCTAGCTCCTGGCTGCTTCTTTTGACCTCTTTGATAAAGCCTTCCCGGCCCAGCTTGAACCAGTAAGGCTCCCACTCCATATCCTTCAAATTCTCTATCAAGCCGGAGAGCAGGTCGAAGGGGACGGTGATAATCAACAATCCTTCGGGGAGCACGCCGCGGGCTTTCATGCTGTAGCCGAGGCCGCTGACGGTCATATTAATCTCGCCGTTGAGGTAGGGGTGGGCGTATATCCAGGCGCAGGAGAGACAGGTCGTGCCCTTGAACGACCACATTTTGCCGTTGGTGAAGCTGCTGGCCCTTAAGATAACCTCCGCCTGGGTGGGGTTGGCGGTGAAAATCAAAAAGTCGGGGTCGGCGGTGAGCTTATCAACCGGGGAGTGAATAATGTATTTCACGGAGTCTTTGGGCAAGAGCGGGATGTAGTCATAGATGCGGCGGTTGGCGCCGGCGTTCTTGAACATGGAAAACTTCTCGCCCAGCTGGCCGCTGTACATCATGGGGGGGAACTCCTCCATGCCGACGACGTGCTCGCCGCACTGTACGTTCTCCCGGCTGGCGTAGAAGGGTGGGGAGGTCTGGGCGGCGGCGAACATCTCGCAGATAGCCAGGCTCTTGTCCAACGGCTCGATGCCCTTCGGTTTTAATAGCGAGTATTTAACGCCGACGGGCTTTCTGGCGAACTTGAACTTGTCGAATATGGAGTAGTCGAGCATTTTCGAATCCTCCTTTGCTGCCTTAACTATTCTTTATTTTCTGCCTCAGGTCGTTGAAGAGCTTGTCAACGCGTTTCTTGTGTTCTTCGCCGGTGATTTCGTCGGAGAGCAGCTTCCATTTCATGTTGCGCATGTTTTTCAGGGTCTGGTCCAGCTTGGGCCAGGGTATGGAGATGATTACCAGGCCCTCGGGGAAGACTTTCAGGGCGCGCATGCCCAGGCTGATGCCGGTGATGGTGAGGTTCATTTCGCCGCTGATGACGGGATAAATGTATATCCAGGCGCACGCCGCCACCGAGGTGCCCTTAGCCGACCACATGTCGCCGGAGGAAAAGTTCAGGGCGCGCAGGATATGATAGGCCTGACCGGCGTTGGCGGTGAAGACGACGACGTCGGGGTCAAAAGTGAGCTGGTCAACGGAGGAGAAGGCAACGTAGCCGACCGAGCCCTTGACCATCTTGGGCAGGAACTGGTAGAGCTTGCGGTTGGCGCGGGCTTCCTCGAAAAGCTCGTCGGCCTCGCCCACCAAACCGCCGACCAGCATGGGGTCGGGCTCTTCCATGCCCAGTATGAACGGCTCTATGCAGAAGAGGTCTTCTTTTTGCACGTAGAAGGGCGGGCTGGTCTGGGCTTCCTTGAACATCTCGCAGAAGGAGAGCCTTTTAGTGATTCTGGGGATGCCCTCGGGTTGGACGGGCAGGAACTTGACGCCGACGGGCTTCCTTTCCAAGTTGAGCTTGTCGAGTATGGAGTAGTCGCGCGCTTTGGCAGTCATGGCAACCCCCTTATTCCGGTCAGCGTTGGTCTGGCTGATTGTAGCAGTTAATCGGGGGATGCGCAATGAGGGTGGGGTGGGGTGGTGCGGGGTGCAATATTCTCCGCGCTGTACTTTCGCTGGTTTCAGCTGAGCTTCAGGGCGCGGGTGTTGAGGCGCCGGGTGATGTTCACGATTACCAGAGCCATGACAACGATGATGGCGCCGAGTATGCCTACATAAATGGCCACGGAGCCGAAGCTCAATCCGGAGACGCTTAAATCGACCACGGGCTTGATGACATAAAAGGTGGGGAAGAT
>SOKR01000126.1 GCA_004375675.1 Dehalococcoidia bacterium | reverse complement strand
GCCCTGATTAAAACAGCGGCCTCGGCGTCCATGGGGGTGTCGCTTAAGTTCACGACAATCAATTTGGCTCCACCCCGCACGGCGTAGATGGGCATATAGGCGGCGGGATAGACAACCAGGGTCGAGCCGACCACGATAAAGAGGTCGCAGTCGGACGAGCGCTGGCTGGCTTCCTGCAGCACCGCCGCCGGCAGCTGCTCGCCGAAGAGGACGGCGTCGGGTTTGAGCATCCCCTGGCACTGCTCGCATTCGGGTATTTCCTCGCCCCCCTCCAGCCGGGCTTTAATATGCTCGAAGGGATAGCGCTGCCCGCAGTTCAGGCATATCGCCCACTGCACGTTACCGTGCAGCTCGAACACCTTCTCCGCGGGCACCCCCGCCTTGTGGTGCAGATTATCCACGTTCTGGGTGATAACGCAGTCCAGCTTGCCTAATCTGTCCAGCTCGGCGATGGCGTAGTGAGCGGGGTTGGGCTCGGCGTTGGTCGTCAGGTGCCCCTCCCCCAACATCCGCCACTGCTTGCGCCGGGCTTCGGGGTCGGCGACAAATTTCTGGTAGGTAAAGTCCTCGGGGTCGAAGCGGCTCCAGATACCCCCCGGGCTGCGGAAATCGGGAATCCCCGACTCGGTGCTGATGCCAGCACCGGTAAAGACCACCAGTTTCCTGGCGGCATTAATAAGCTCCGCCGCCTTTTGGGCAAGAGTATCCAGCGTTTGTTCAGCCAATAAATCGCTCCTATCCTAACGAGCCCGCCAGCCGGGCTTCGAGCTCCAGCCCTTGATTCAAGCTCAGGTCGAGCCCCCTGGTTACGGCTTGCTTGGCGCAGGCTACGGCCAGAGGATTAAAGCCGGCGATTTTTTCCGCAAGCCCCTCGGCGGCGGGCATCAGCTCTTTCTTGGGCAGCACCCTGCTCACCAGCTTCAGCCGCCGCGCCTCCTCGGCCTTAACCCACCGCCCCGAAAGCAATATCTCCAGCGCTTTAGCCCCGCCGATAACCCGGGGCAGGGTCTGGCTGCCCCCCGCGGCGGGGATTATCCCCAGCCCCGGTTCGGGCAGCCCGAACTGTACGTCTTCTGCAGCCAGCCTGATGTCGCAGCAGAGGGCTATCTCCACCCCCGACCCCAGGACAAAGCCGTGCAGGGCGGCGATGAGCGGCTTGTTAATGCTCAAAAAAAGCCTCCAGACATCCCTTTCCCAGCGCGCCCGGCGGGCGATGATGGGGGTGGGGGCGGTGAGGAACTCGCTGAGGTCGGCGCCGGCGCAAAAAGCCCTGTCGCCGGCCCCCCGGAAAAGGGCGACTTTGACCTCGGCGTCGTCCCTGATGGCGCCCAGCACCTGGTAAAGCTCGTCCCTCATCCTGATATTATAGACGTTAAGAGCCTGAGGGCGGTTGAGGGTAACGTAAGCCAGCCCGTTCTTCTTTTGGTAGATTATAGTCTCGAAATCGCTCATCGGTTTTTGAATTTCGGCGGTCTCTTCTTAAGGAAGGCGTTGATGCCCTCCGTCCGGTCGGCGGTGGTGTGGAGCAAAAAATAGAGGTCGCCTTCCAGGCGCAGCCCCTGCTCCAGCGTTAAATCCAGCCCCTTGTTCACCGCCTCCTTGATAAACCGCAGCGCGATGGGCCCCTTCTCGGCGATGCTCTCGGCTAGAGCCTTGGCTTCGGCAGCCAGCTTAGCACCCCCCACCACTCGGTCCACCAGCCCGATTTCAAGGGCTTCGGCAGCAGTTATGGTCTCCGCAGTTAATATTAGCTCCAGCGCTTTGCCCCTCCCCACCAGCCGCGCCAGCCGCTGCGTGCCGCCGTCGGCGGGGATAAGCCCTTGAGCCAGCTGAGGAAAACCCAGCTTGGCTTTATCCGAAGCCAGCCTGATGTCGCAACTAAGGGCCAATTCCAATCCCTGCCCCAGAGCGTCGCCGTTGATGGCGGCGATAACCGGCTTTTCGATGTCGGCGACGGCAGCCGCGACACTGTATGCCGCGCCCGCTTCCTGCACATCAACGCCTCTGCAGAAAGCTTCGCCCGCCCCGCTAAGGACACCGACATAAATCTCGTCGTCCTGATTTATCTGGCGGCAGGCGTCTTCCAGCTCCTGGGACAATTCAAGGTTGATGCTGTTAGCGGCTTCGGGGCGGTTGAGGGTAAGGTAAGCCACGTGGTCTTTACTGGTGTAGCTAACTGTGGAATAGGGCATGCTTTTCCCCACCCCCATCTTAACCAACCCTCAACCCGCCGTCAAGA
>SOKR01000076.1 GCA_004375675.1 Dehalococcoidia bacterium | reverse complement strand
CCCAGCTCCAGGATGGAAATATCAAAGGTGCCCCCGCCGAGGTCGTAAACGGCGATGGTCTCATCCTTTTTCTTGTCCAGCCCGTAGGCCAGGGCAGCCGCCGTCGGCTCGTTGATTATACGCAGCACGTTAAGCCCGGCTATCTTACCCGCGTCCTTGGTCGCCTGACGCTGGCTGTCGTTGAAATAGGCGGGCACGGTGATGACCGCATCGGTGACCTTCTCACCGAGATAGGCTTCAGCATCAGTCTTGAGCTTCTGCAAAATCATGGCCGATATTTCGGGCGGGCTGTATTCCTTGTCGCCCATCTTCACCCAAGCGTCGCCGTTAGCCGCCTTGGCTATCTTATAGGGCAGCAGTTTCCGGTCGTACTTCACGGTGGGCTCGTCGAACTTGCGCCCCATCAGCCGCTTGATGCTGGAGATAGTATTATCGGGGTTGGTGATGGCCTGCCGCTTGGCGACCTGTCCCACCAGGCGCTCGCCGGTCTTACTCATGGCCACCACCGAAGGCGTTATTCGCCCCCCCTCGGCGTTGGGGATGACCTTGGGCTCCCCCGCCTCCATAACCGCCACCGCGGAAAAGGTGGTGCCTAAATCAATACCTATAACCTTACCCATCGTTTATGCCTCCTCTTCTCCGTTGCCCACTACTACCATAGTGGGCCGGATTACTCTCTCGTTTAGCCTGTATCCCTTCTGCACTTCCTCGATGACGATTCCTTCCTTGCCCTTGTCCTGTCTCATCGCCTCGTGGAGGTTGGGGTCGAAGGGCTCGCCCAGCGCCTTAATCGGGGAAAGCCCCTGCGCCTCCAGGCTCGCCCAGAGCTTGCGCTCGATGAGCTTGATGCCGTCCACCCAGCTCATCTTGGCTAGTTTTGGCGGGATGGAAACAAAGGCGCGCTCAAAATCGTCGAGAATCGGCAGCAGGCTGAGCATAATCACGGAGTTGGCGAACTGGACCATCTCCTCTTTCTCCTGCTCGCTACGCCGCTTATAGTTGATAAAATCGGCCTGGGCTCGCTGCCAGCCGGCCAGGTTGGCTTCGGCTTTGGCTTGCATCTCGCCAAGCAGCTTCTTCAATGTCTCTATATCCTCGATATCGCTGAAATCAGGCTCGGCTTTAGCCGTCTTCCCCGACTTAAGCTCGCTATTATTTTTCTTTTCTTCCACGGGCTCTCGTGGCATCATAATTTAACTCCTTTTCCCGTATAGCTCGGCGACCAGCCGGTTGAGCACCGAGGACAAATAGCCCACGGTGGAGATGGTTCGGGCGTAGGGCATGCGGGTGGGCCCCACCACCCCCATAATGCCCACCGCTTCCTCGGGCAGCCCGTACTGGCTGATGACCACGCTGCAATCCTGGATGGCTTCCGCCTTGTTCTCCTTGCCGATAATTACCTGCACTCCTTCTCCCCCCAGCCCCTCAGGGGCGACGCTCTTAAGCAGGTCGCGTCGTTCGACCAGCTCCATCAGGGTGAGCACCCGCTTACCCTGGCGGAACTCGGGCTGGTTGAGGGTAAAGTGCAACCCGTCGAGGCGGGACTGCTCGAACTCGTGCTCGTCTTCGGCCTGCATCATCTTGAGCAGGCAGTCGGTGACCTGTTTTTCGGCGGCGGAAAGCTTCAGCTTCTTGGCCGAAATCTTGGCTCGGCTCAGGCCGGAATAAGCCTTGTTAAGCTTGTTGGCTATCCTGGTCAGCTCCGATTGCGCTATAGCCTTGTCGAAGGTTATCAGTTGCTGCTTGAGCCGGGTCCCCTGGAGAACGAGGACGACCAGCGCCAGCGACTCTCTCAGGGCGACCAGTTCCAGATGCTTGAACTGGCATTTTGTCGTCTTGGGTATGGCCACGATGGCGACATTATGCACCAGCTGGGCGGTTAGCGTCGCCGCCAGGCTCAGCCACTCCTCCATCTCCCTTTCTACCTGGTGGAAGAGGTGGCTTATCAAAAACTGCTCGGCCAGCGGCAGCTCGATGTCGTTTAGGGTCTCCACGTAGAAGCGGTAGCCCTTGTCCGAGGGGATACTCCCCGCGGAAGGGTGGGGGCGGGTAATATAGCCCTCCTGCTCCAGGTGCGCCATCTCGTTGCGGATAGTGGCCGGGCTTACCGCCAGCTCGTAGTCGTTGATGATGCTCTGCGAGGGCACCGGCACCGCCCGCGTGATATACTGTCCCACTATTGATTTCAGTATGGTCTCGCTTCTAGGTGATATCACCTTTGGCCTCCCTATTCTTGAGTTAGCAGTCTAACCATTAGACTGCTAATCATATCTAAATTACCATTTTAGGGGCTGATTGTCAAGGGATAATGGAAATTTGAACCCCAGCCCCACCTATGGTATATTTAGGGCAATGGATATCACCTGGCTGGGTCATTCCTGCTTCAAGCTCAGGGGCAGCCATGCCACCGTCGTCACCGACCCCTATTCACCGGAAATTGGTTACTCTATGGGCAAAACCAAAGCCCGCATTGTCACCGTTTCCCACCCCCACCCCGGCCACTCCTACGCCCAGGGCGTCGGCGGTGAGCCCAAGGTGGTGGAGCGCCCCGGCGAATACGAAATCGGCGGCGTGCTCATTATCGGCATCGCCACCTTCCACGACAAAGAAGGGGGCAAGAAGCGGGGCAAAAACACCGTCTACCTGCTGGAGATAGACGAGGTCTCGATATGTCACCTCGGCGACCTGGGGCACGTCCTCACCGGCGAACAGGTCGAAGAGATTGATGATGTCGACGTGCTGTTGCTCCCCGTGGGCGGAGTGGCCACCATAAACGCCGCTACCGCCGCCGAGGTGGTGCGGCAGATTGAGCCTAAAGTGGTCATCCCCATGCACTACAAGACCCCGTCGCTCAAGATGGAACTGGACCCCGTGGAAAAATTCCTCAAAGAGATCGGCGCTAAGCAGGTCGAACCGCTGGCCAAGTTCTCCGTTTCCAAGTCAAGCCTGCCCCCCACCACCCAGGTCGTCCTCCTCGACTACCCCCACTAAAATCCCCCTAGAGCTTCGAGACCTTAATCACCAGCACAACCATCACGATTACCATGGCTATCATCACCAGCAGGAAGACCATCAGCACGATGCCGCCCATGGGCATCAGCCAGTCCAGCCATTCCGGGTCTTGCGGAGTATTGGGCTGAGTCACCTCCGCTACCGAGCCGGTCGGGGAGGACGGCGTGGGCTCGGTGCTGAAGGCGCTGACGGCGCTCCAGGCGCTGCAGCTATCGGCGCTGACCGCTCTCACCTTCCAGTAGTAGGTGGTATCGTAATTCAGCGATATATTGCACTGCCAGGCGGTGCTGGGCAGGGCATAGCCGTCGGTCTTCAGTATTGCGGGGTTATCGAAGGTGGCTATGGTGGAGACCATCAGCTCGTAGCCGTCAGCGCCGGCGATAGCGCTCCACTGGAATATCGGCTCTAACGGCACCCCGCTGGCGCCGGCGGTGGGGCTTTCCAGTCTCGGGGCGGGCGCCTCGGTGCCAATGGGGGTGCTAAACGACCACTTGGCCGACCAGGGGCTCAATGTCGGCTCGATAGCCCTCACCCGCCAGTAGTAGGTGGTGGCGGGCTTGAGGTCGGCGAGGTGCACCGAGCTGCCCTGGGTGGTGCCCTCGAAACCGTCGGGCAGGCTGGAAAAATCGGTCTCATAGTTAAGCTGCCACTTGTAGGCGGTGGCTCCGGGCAATGTCTCCCAGTCAAGGCTTATGTTCATAACCGTGCCCTCGATGAGCATGCCCACCCCCGGTGCCCCGTCGAGCGGTGAGCTCAAGGTAACGGGCGCGGTCAGGCTGTCGACATAGGTCATAAGGCTGGTATGGGCGCTGTCCACCGACCATAACTGTTGCCCGTGCCGCCATAGCCCCACCAGCTTAGCCCCCTCCTCCAGCCCCCGGTTGACGCTTTCAAAGCTCGGCCCCAGCGGGAATGTCGGGTTCAGGCAGCGCTCTATACCCGAGTCGGCATCGAAGTTAGCGGCATAGAGCGTTCCCTCCGCCGATAATACTATCTGTCCCATCATACCCTTGGCGGGGCTGTCTATGTTCTTCCAGCCGTTGCTGCTGCCGATGACAAAGCGGTAGATGCCCTCGCCGGCGCTGTCGCTTGAGGCATAGACGGTGCCGTTGCTGCCGTATTGAGGGTCGAAGGCGACGGTTATAGTGCCGCTCAGAGGCGCTGAGACGGTATCCAGGGGCAGCGGCTCGAACGACTTACCGTTATCCCCTGACCAGTAAACCCAGCCGTCGTTATTGCCCACCAGGACGGCTCCGTCCTCACTATAGTTGGGCGATAGGGCTATGGAGTTCAGCGACTGGTCGCCGACAATCGCCCCTTTGGAATAACTCAGCCCGCTGTTGGCGGTGAAGTAGACCACCCCGTTCGCCCCGTCGAAGCCGCCGATAAACCAGCTGCTGTCATCGACCACCGCCCAGGCATCTACGGGCAGGGGGGTGTTGCGGCGGCTAAAACTCTGCCCGTCATCGGTTGACTTCCACACTGAAGGGCTACCGTTGCCGACGCCGGCCACAAACACTACCCGGTTATCATCGTCGTAGTGCGGACAAAGCGCCACCCGTTCCAGACTGTCCGCGTCGGGCAGGGCGCTGCAATAGACCCTCTCCCAGACCCCGTCCCGGCTGCGCCAGAGGCTGTGCTCGCCCCCATCCTGGGTGAGCATAAAAAGGGTGTTATCCTGATAGGCGGGCGAAAGCGCCAGGTCGATAATATCGCTGATTTCGCTATCAATCAGGCTGGTCTGGTTCCAGGTCAGGCAGCTATCCCGGCTGATGGAAAAGGCGCTCTCGGTGCCGCTGGTGACGGCGTAGGCGACCCCGCTATTGCCAAAATCGGCGGAGACCGCCACATAGACAGCCCCGCCCCCCGTCGGCGCTTTCTGGCTCGGCCGCCAGCTCTCCCCCACGTCGGGGCTGTGCCATAGCTGACCATTGTTTCCCCCCGCCACCAGCTCCAGCCCATCGTCCACGGCTATGTCCAGGCTCATAATATCGGCGTCCGGCCCCAGGTCGTAAGCGCCCCCCTCGTTCACCCGGTAGACTCCCCCATCACCCCCCGAGCTTACCCCGACAAAAAGCTCGTAGATACCGAAATCGTCGGGGAAACCGATACGGCTGGCGCCGCTTACGGCAAAACTGGTGGTGTTACCCTCGAGCAGCTCGATGCGCTCGGACCAGCCGCCGATAACGCCCTCGTTATTGATGATATAGCTGTGGCTTTCGTCGCAAGCCAGCACGGTGAGCCGGAAGTTAAGCTCGAAGTCGGGCGCGGCGGCGATGGCGTAGATATCGTAGCCCTCCGCCATCATATCCGTCCACCCCGCCCCGAAATCCCCCTCGGCGATGTAGTAAACGCCGCCGTACTGGCCCGTGTCGCTGTCGGCGGTGCCGATAAAGACTATGGGGTGGTTACTGCCGTCGTAGCCGACGTCGAGGCAGGCAATCGTCTCGTTAGCGTCAAAAGCGGGCAGTGTGCCCTCGCCCACCAGGTTAAAGACCTCCCCGTCGCTGGACTTATAGACATGGCTGCCGTCGGTGAGGTATATGGTCTCGGCATTACTGTGGGGGCAAACGATATCGACCACCGCCCCTCCCCCGTAGTCCGTCTCCTCCCAGCTTAAGCCCCCGTCCTCCGACCGCATCAGGCGGCTGGTTGCTCCCTCCAGCTTATTGGTGTAAAGGACCCCCGCCGCCAGGCACAGCTGCGCGATGTCCGAACTCGGTGCCAGCCCCCACCCCCCGGCTCTCCCCTCGGCGGGTATATTGACTTCTGACCACTCGGCCGTATCTGTCTCGGCGGAAACAGTCAGTCCCGAGCCGAGCAGTCCCACGACAAGCAGTGTCACCAGAGCTGTTAATTTTGCCATTTGGCGAATTGGGGACTTCCATTTTAGTTGCACTCTTAGGCAAAGTCAATAGGGAGGTGGTTGGGGTAAAAGGAGAGCCCCCCCTTCCGAGAAGGGGGGGCTCTTTGCTATCCGCTTGAAGAGTTACTCTTCTAGCTTAGATCAGGGTACTCTCCTGGTCGTCACTATTAGAATAACCACTGCAATCGTTAGCGCGCCACCGATGGCGATAATCACCCAAATCCATATGGGTGTAATCTCCTCGGTGATAACCTCCACTGGTGGTAGAGGTTCGACCGGTTCAGCCGGCACGTCTGCTGTAGTGAAGAGGCAGACAGCCCAGGCGGAGTAGATGGTGCCATTAACCGATCTCACCCTCCAGTAGTAGACCGTGGAGTACTCCAGACCGGGTATGCTAGCGTAAGCGTTTTCGGCTGAAGTATAGGTGGCGGCACCAGTCCAGTCGGCGGTGCCGTCAGCACTCGCGGCTACTATCTGAAGTTCGTAGCTTAGAGCGCCGATGACGGGATCCCAGGCGAAGTTGGTGGTAAGGATGACGTCATCTTGGCCACACCACGGTGCGCAGAGGAAAGGAACCGTGCCCAGAGCGGTATCGAATGAGTGTAGAGCCGACCACTTGCTCACTTGTGGCGAGTCACAGGCAGCCCTAACCTTCCAGAAGTAGGTCATGCCCGGAGTAAGGCTCTCAATGACGATGCAGGTAAGAGGTGTCGTGAAATTGTCGAAGACGACCATATTATCCGGACAGGTCGCGCAGAAGCTGAAGATGAAGACCTCGTACAAGGTAGCGTTATCTAGAGCTGTCCACTCGATAGTAGCGGTGGTGGTGGTAGCCAGCAGGGCTCCGTTGTCCGGTTGAATCTGGATTACCGGCCTTGCCAGCGGGTCGTCCCACATCCAGATGGCGTTGGTGGGAGATTCAGGTTGGCCGTCGTCTTCCAGAGCCCACAGCACGTTGCTCGCTGCGGTCTGAGTTACCCACAGGTCATCTGGGAAAACGGGGATGGTGAAGTTGTCAGCTTCGGGGTGTAGAAGCGAGGCAGCCCCGGCAGCTGTAGCGTTCAGGAACTCCCACTCGACCTTATCAAACGGGAATACCGGTGTCATCCAGTCCATCGGGTTCAGCGTGCGCCACACGCCCGTCGGGCAGGAGGTTGCCGCTGTGCAGGTGAGCGTCAGGTCGCTACTGATAACCGCATAGGCGCTGTCTACGGGGGCGCATGCAATACAAGTTCCGGTGAGAGCCTGGTCAGCAACGGTTATCCTGATCATACCACCTGTAACAAGACCCTGGGCCACAACGGAGCCCGAGATTCCTGTCGCGGTGCACTCCAGGTTGTATGCGACGATTTGGAGCGCTTCCGCACATGGCTCTGGCGTGGTTAGCACGACGTAAGTACTGCCGCCAAGATCGAGGTCGCAGGAGTCGGCGCCGCCGTTATAGCTCACCGCCATGGTGCCGGAGATAACGCCTGAGGCAACAGTTCCTGTAACTCCCGCATCAGAGACGTACAGGGCGGTGTCGCCCGCCGCGTCTATGCCCGAAGCCACACATAAGGCGAACGGGTCACAAGTTGTTGCGGCGGTAGTTCCGGAGATGTACACCCAGTCTTGCTTGAACGGCAAAGCTCCGGCTAGGTCAAGAGCGCAGCGTCCGACAAGTGTGCCGGCGGCAGCGTATATCATGCTAACGCCGGGGTCATCGGTCACGCCGTAGCCGGGGTCGAAGACGACGTAGGTGTTGGTGTCGACGAGGCCGAAGTCACCGGTTGCGATGTCTTGAATCTCGGCCCAGGTCGCACCTAGGTCGCCGGAGAAGAAGACCCGACCGTAAGCGTCACCTAAGAGTAGGTCCGACTCGGCGTTTCTCGGCAACGACAGGTCAAAGTCCACGCCGTTTGAGGCAAAGCCGGCTGGGAAAGCGGAGACCGCGAAGGTGCTCCAGGGTTGGGCGCCGTGGTTGAGAGTCCTGTAGACGTTTCCGGCGAAAGTTTCAGCGCCGGCCGCCAGCACCGTCTCTTCATCCACCACTATCCAGGCCGAAATATCCGGTCTGTCATAGCAGGGGTAGATGAGCGGAGCCCAGCTACAGCCAGCGTCTATTGACCGGGTCATATAGAAACCGGTGTTGGCCATATACAGGGTGGAGGTG
>SOKR01000099.1 GCA_004375675.1 Dehalococcoidia bacterium | reverse complement strand
GCCAAGGAAAAAAAAGGCATCTCCGAGCTACTGGATAATCTCCTGGTGGTAGCCGAGATGGAGGAGCTCAAGGCCGCCCCATCGCGCTCGGCGGTAGGGGTGGTTATTGAAGCCGAGATGGACAAGAGCCGAGGACCAATGGCTACAGTGCTGATTCAGACCGGAACCCTGAAGGTCGGTGATACCGTAGTCGTCGGCAGCACCTGGGGCCGGATAAAGGCGATGTTTAACGATGTGGGTAAGCGGGTGAGGAAGGCCGAGCCTTCCCTGCCGGTGGCAATCCTGGGTCTGGATAGTTTGCCCCAGGTGGGTGATACCCTGAACGCCGTGGCTGGTGAGCACCAGGCACGGGCTTTAATACAAAAACACCAGCAGGAGATGGCGCCCAAGGCGGTGAGTCTGGACAACCTTTTCGACCAGATAAGCACGGGAGAGGTAAAAGAGCTTAATGTTATTCTTAAAGCCGATGTCCAGGGCACTATTGAGCCGATAAGGAGCTCTCTGGAACGGCTGGCCATGGATAAGGTTCAGGTCAGGATTATTCATAGCAGCAGTGGCAATATCACCGAGAGCGATGTCATGCTGGCTATTGCCTCTAAGGGGCTTATTATCGGCTTTGGCACCGGTGTTGAAGCCGGGGCACGGCGCCTGGCTGATGTAGAGGGCGTTGATATCCGCTCCTACGACGTGATTTATAACTTGGTGGACGATGTGGAGAAGGCGCTTAAAGGCATGTTAGAGCCTACCTATGTCGATGTTATCGAGGGCAGGGCTGAAGTAAAGGCAGTTTTCTCCAGTGGCAAGAAATTGAAGGTAGCCGGTGTCTCTGTTAGCGAGGGTAAGGTGACCCGCGGCGCTTCGGTTAGGGTGCGGCGCGGAGACCAGGTTGTAGTTGAATCTACCGTCGCCAGCCTGAGGCGTTTTAAGGATGATGTTAAGGAGGTGGCTTCTGGCTACGAGTGTGGGGTGGGGCTCAAGGACTTTGAAGACTTTGAGATTGGCGATATACTGGAATTTTTCCGCAAAGAGAGATCCAGCTAGAGGACACTGGTTATGGCACATCGCATAGAGCGGGTAAGCAGCCTCATGCGCCATGAGATTAGCGAGTTGCTTCAGCGCGAGGTCAAAGACCCCCGACTGAGCAACTTCGTCGCCGTGACCGAGGTTTCCACCTCTGCCGACCTGCGCTACGCCAAGGTATTTGTCAGCTGCATGGGCAGCGAAGAAGAAAAACAGGAGATGATGAGCGGGCTCGAGGCCGCCTCCAACTTCTTGCGCAACCAGCTGGCGAAGCGCCTGCGCCTCCGCCGTATTCCCGAGTTGAGCTTTCACTGGGACGATTCTATCGAACGGGGAACCCACCTTTTGCAGCTGATTGACGAGATCAGCGCCGATACCCCTCCCGACCAGCATGGTGACCAGCGTGGACGGCATACTAAACATCAATAAGCCCTGGGGCAAGACCTCCTTCAGCATCGTCTCCCTGGTAAAGCGCCTGAGTGGAGAGAAGCGTGTGGGGCATGCTGGCACTCTGGACCCGGCGGCTACCGGTGTTTTGCCGGTTTGCCTGGGCCAGGGAACGCGCGTTGTTGAGTTCCTGGTAGACGCGCCTAAGGCTTATCGGGCCGAGATTGAACTGGGGGTGGCTACCGATAGCTATGATGCCACCGGCACTGTTGTCAGCCGGGGAGACCCCTCTGGCGTCAGCCGTGAAAAGCTGCTCTCGGCGCTCGAATCCTTTCGCGGCTTGATAGAGCAGACCCCTCCCATGTACAGCGCGGTCAAGCACGGCGGCAAGCCGCTTTACGAGCTGGCGCGTTCCGGCATTGAGGTGGCGAGGAAGAGCCGGAAGAGGTGGGTCTATCGCCTGGAGCTTATAGACTGGCAGCCACCAGTAGCTACCATTGAGGTGGAGTGCGGCAAGGGCACCTATATCCGCTCGCTGGCTGACGACCTGGGTCAGCTCCTGGGCTGCGGGGCTAGTCTTAAAAGCCTGAGCCGTTTGAAGTGCGGGCTCTTTACTATCGAAGACGCCGTTACCGTGCCGCAGCTTGAGGAAGGTTTTCGCCATGGCTACTGGCAGCGGTTGCTCTATCCTATAGACATCGTGCTTTCACAGTGGGGGGCGGTGGTGGGTGATGACGCCGCTGAAGAGGATATAAAAAACGGGCGTCCCCCGGCTATAGAAGGCACCGACAACCTGCCTCCGTCTGTTCAGGGCAATCGCTGCCGTGTCTATACCCGTGACGGCAGCTTCCTG
>SOKR01000136.1 GCA_004375675.1 Dehalococcoidia bacterium | reverse complement strand
GGGCTGCTGATTCGGAACCGCAACAACTTCGAGCGCGCCCGAAAGATAGAGGCTATACTCTTCGACAAGACGGGCACGCTGACCAGGGGCGAGTTCGGCGTCACCGATATCGTCAGCTTCGACAAGGGCATAACTAATACCGAGCTCTTAAAGTACGCCGCCTCGGTGGAGGCCCGCTCCGAGCACCCCATCGCCAGGGGGATAGTCTCTTCGTCAAAAGAGAGCTTCCCGGTCAAGAATTTCAGGGCGATAGCGGGTAGGGGCACCGAGGGCAGGGTCAACGGCAAAGAGGTGAAGGTGGTCAGCCCCGGCTATCTTAAAGAAAACAAGATTAAGGCTGATACGGAGCGCACCAGAAAGCTCACCGAACAGGGCAAGACGGTGGTCTTCGTTATTATCGACGGCAAGCTCAAGGGGGCCATCGCCCTGGCTGACATTATCCGCCCCGAATCAAAGGAAGCCATCAGGCGGCTCAAGGAGATGGGCATCAAGTGCATGATGATAACCGGCGACAACAAAGAGGTCGCCAAGTGGGTCGCCGACGAGATAGGGCTCGACGAGTATTTCGCCGAGGTGCTGCCCGACCAGAAGGTGGAGAAGGTCAAAGAGGTGCAGGCGCGGGGGATGATAGTGGCTATGACTGGTGACGGGGTCAACGATGCCCCGGCGCTGGCTCAAGCCGACGTGGGCATCGCCATCGGCGCCGGCACCGAGGTCACGGTGGCTACCGCCGACATCATACTGGTAAGGAGCAATCCGCTGGACGCCGTATCCATCGTGGGACTTTCGCGCGCCACCTACAAGAAGATGCTACAGAACCTGGGCTGGGCCACGGGCTATAACGTCCTGGCCATACCGCTGGCGGCGGGGGCGCTTTACAGTTTCGGCGTCGTGCTCAGTCCGGCGGTGGGAGCGGCGCTAATGTCGCTGAGCACCATAATCGTGGCCATCAACGCCCGATTTATCAAGGTGGAAAAGTACTAAAGGTGGGTTGACTGCCATCTAAAAACCGTCTACAATGCAAGCCAATAGAGAGGAAGGGTAGTCTCCTACCCTCGGAGAAGAGAGTCCATGAAAGCAGTTATTCTGGTGGGTGGAGAAGGGACCAGATTGCGTCCCCTGACCTTCAACACCACCAAGGCGATGGTGCCCATACTGAACATGCCCTTCCTGGAATACGTGCTCCGTTACCTCAAGGGGCACGGCATAAAAGACGTCATCCTGGCCATGAGCTACCTGCCCGACCGCATCCAGGGGCAGCTGGGCGACGGCTCTGAGCTGGGCGTCAACTTAAGCTACGCCATTGAAAAGGAGCCGATGGGGACGGGCGGGGCGATTAAAAATGCCGAGGCCAGCCTGACCGAACCCTTTTTCGTCCTCAACGGCGACGTCCTGACCGGCATCGACCTGGCGGCTATGATGAAAAGCCACCGCAAAGTCAAGCCCAGGGTGAGCATCGCCCTGACACCGGTAGATAACCCGACGATATACGGAGTGGTTGAAACCGACCACCTGGACATGGTAAAGCGCTTCGTGGAGAAGCCGGGCCTGGAGGAAGTCACCACCAACATGATTAACGCGGGCATCTATATTATCGACCCTGCGGTTTTAGGCTATATTCCCCCCACTACCCCCTCCATGGTGGAGCGTCACCTTTTCCCCCTGCTACTGGAGAAGGGTGAGCCGATATTGAGCTATCCCTCCGACAGCTACTGGATAGACATCGGCACGCCCGAAAAATACCTCAAGGCGCACCACGACCTGCTTTCGGGGGAGGCACCGGCTCTAGCCTCCTACTGGGGCAATTTCGACCAGGGTGTCCAGATGGGAGTCAGTTGCACCATCGACCCCTCAGCCGCGATTGAGGGCCCCGTGCTCATCGGCGATGGGTGCACCGTGGCTAAGTGGGCGGTATTGAAAGGACCGACGGTTCTGGGCCCGCGCTGTGCGATTGCCGAAGGCGCCTGCGTGGAAGGGGCGGTGCTGTGGCAGAACGTGAAGGTGGGCAAAGAGGCATTGCTGCGAAACTGTATCGTGGCGGCCAACTCCCAAATCGGAGAGGGGAGCCAGGTTTTGGATAACTGCGTCCTGGGGGATAACGTGGTGGTGGGTAAGAATAATAAACTGGCGCCGGAGATTAAAATCTGGCCCGATAAGCGTATAACCTCCGGCACTATGTCATTCTAAGCCGCGAACATCTCGGGGTTATTTGGCGACCAGGGATTTAGCGATCATACTCATCAGCGCTTCAGAGTTAAACGG
>SOKR01000155.1 GCA_004375675.1 Dehalococcoidia bacterium | reverse complement strand
GGCGGAACAGCTGGAAGCCGCTGTCGAATAATACACTTAATAAAGGAAGACTCAAGAATCCAGAGGGGGAGGGAGGCATACCCCCAGGTTAAGGAGTTTACTCATTAGGGTGGGCTGGGTGGGACGAAAAAACCACGTTCGCCAGGGCGGTGGGGGCGGAAAAACCCCCCAAATAAGGAGCAAATAGAGGTCTAACCCCTGTAGGGTGCTAAAGGGGTCCCCTGAAAAATCGAAGATTTTTTAGGGCTAAATAAGGGGGTGAGGTAGATAAACGCTAAAAGTATCTTTGAAAAAGCGGGGGCGCTACTCAAAGGCCACTTCCTGCTCACCTCCGGCCTGCACTCCCCCGTCTACTGGGAGAAATTTAAAGTTTTACAATCCCCACCCCACACCGAGCAGCTCTGCCGCCTCATTGCCGACCACTTTCGGGAGCAAAAAATCGATGTGGTCGCCGCCCCCACCACGGGCGGCATCATCCTCGCTTTCGAGACCGCCCGCCAGCTCGGGGTCAGGGGCATCTTCGCCGAAAAGACGGGCGAAAAAGAGCGTGCCTTCAAGCGCAGCTTTAACATCGAGCCCGGCGAACGGGTACTCATCGTCGACGACATCATGACCACGGGCGGCTCCCTCCGCCAGACGATAGCGGCGGTAAAAAAGCTGGGTGGCAACATCGTCGGCGTCGGCATTCTCATCGACCGCTCCATCCAAGAGATGGACTTCGGCGTCCCCTTCTTCAGCTGCCTCCGCGCCGAAATGGTAACCTACCCCCCCGATGACTGCCCCCTGTGCAAAGCCAAAATCCCTCTGGTCAAACCCGGCGGTGGTTAAGCTCAAAGTACTATTGACAAAAATCCAGTTAGCTCATATACTAAAAATGGCTATCGACCCGAAGGGGCGGTAAGCTTAGTTACTCCAAAATTCTTAACAATCTAGGTCGCTTGGATCGGATACGACCGAGACGGCAGAAATAGATACCCTATTTTTGAATGCCTTCTTTGGCTTGTGCCGGAGAAGGTATTTTTAGTTTCAACGGTTGGAGCTTTAAAATGCTCAAATTAGGATTTATTGGAGCGGGAACTGTAGGCACTGCCCTGGCGGCGCGCTTAAGCCAGAGCGGCTACCCCATAGTAGCCGTAGCCAGCCGCAGCCCGGCATCGGCGCAAAAGCTGGCGGAAGCGGCCGGTGGCAGCCGCGTCTTTGATAGCAACCAGGCCGCCGCCGATAACGCCGAGCTTATCTTTATCACCACCCCCGACGACGCCATCGCCCCCGTAGCTAACGAAATCAACTGGCATCCCGGGCAGAGCGTTATCCACTGCAGCGGCGCCGATTCCGTAGCCAGCCTGCAGCCGGCTAAAAAAGCGGGCGCTGAAGTCGGCGCCTTCCACCCCCTCCAGACCTTCGCCAGCCTCAAGCAGGCCATAGACAACATGCCCGGCTCCACCTTCGCCCTCGAAGCCGAAGAGCCCCTGCTGGCCACGCTCAAGGAGATGGCGAGCGCCCTCGGCGGCAACTGGGTAGTGCTCAAGGCAAGCGATAAAGTCCTCTACCACGCCTCGGCGGTCATCGCCTGCAACTACCTGGTAACCCTGGTCAAGCTGGCCGGCGACCTCTGGCAAAGCTTCGGCGTTCCCCCCCCAAAGGCCACCCAGGCGCTGCTCCCTCTGCTCCGCGGAACGCTGCATAATATTGAAACCATCGGTATTCCCAACTGCCTCACCGGGCCCATCGCTCGCGGCGACATCGGCACCATCACCAAGCACCTCGACGCCCTGACTGAAACCGCCCCCCACCTCCTCCCCACCTACCGCGAGCTCGGCCTGCAGACTGTTCCCATCGCCCTGGCTAAGGGCAAAATAGACCAATCCAGAGCTAAGGAACTTGAAACCGTACTGAAAAGCCGATAAATAAACGGGAGGGTTATGATGCGAATAATGCTCAAAAGCAAAATCCATCGGGCGCGAGTCACCGAAGCCAACCTTGAATACGAAGGTAGCGTCGCCATCGACAAGCGGCTCATGGATGAGGCGGACATCCGGCCCTACGAACAGGTGCAGGTCTTAAACGCCAACAACGGCGCCCGCTTTATCACCTACGCCATTGAAGCCCCCACCGACAGCGGCATGATCGGTATCCAGGGGCCAGCGGCCAGACTGGTCTCCAAAGATGATACCGTCATCATCCTCACCTACCGCAACGTCGAAGAGGCTGAGGTGAAAAACTTCCTGCCCCGGCTGGTCTATGTCGACGAAAACAACGTCATCACCAAGACCAAACACATTGTCGACGCCATACCCTTCTA
>SOKR01000077.1 GCA_004375675.1 Dehalococcoidia bacterium | reverse complement strand
GGGAAGCGGATTGCGGCGGGGTGGGGCAACCAGATACGGAGCTACGTCCTCCATCCCTATAAGATGGTCAAAGACCACCGCACCGACTACCAGAGCAGCGACACCGAAGCCGTGCTCGACGGGGAGCTGGACGGCTTTATTTCCGCTTACCTGCGGTCTATACTGGGTGAAGAAGGATGACAAAGAGATTTGCGCTGGTAGCTTTAATAGTCTGCCTGACGCTGGCGGTGTTGAGCCCCGCTGTCGCTCAGGCTCAGGGCGAGCTTACCGTGCTCGACAGCAGTGCCGAAGCCGACTTTCCCATGCGGCTTAACTTTAACCTCTCGGCGCGGAGCAATTTCGATATCACCGACATCCGGCTCTGCTATACTATTGACCGCACCAGCTTCGCCGATATCTTCACCGAGGTCGTGGTGGACTTTGTCCCCGATACTACCGTCGACGTCAGCTTCCGCCTGGAGATGGTGATGGTGGGCGGGTTGCCGCCCGGTTCCAGCCTGGAGTACTGGTGGAAGATAACCGACGCCGGCGGCGGTTGGCTCGAGACGGAGCCGACGCGCGTCCGCTTCGACGACACCCGCTATGAATGGACCAGCCTGACCGAGGGGCAGATAACGCTCTACTGCTACCAGGACGACGAAGACTTTATCAACGAGCTGATGGATGCCGCTCAAGCTGCGCTGGCGCGGCTTTCCGCGGATACGGGCGCCGAGCTGGAGAAGCCGGCCCAGTTTTATATCTACGCCAATTCCTCAGACCTGCAGGGGGCGATGATTTACCCCCAGGAGTGGACGGGTGGGGTGGCCTATACGCGGCACGGCATTATCGCTATCGGCATCGCTCCCACCAGCATAAGCTGGGGCAAGAGGGCGATTGCTCACGAGCTGGCGCACCTGGTCGTCGACCAGATTACGCTTAACCCCTATAACGAGCTGCCCACCTGGCTGGAGGAGGGGCTGGCCATGTACGCCGAGGGCGAGCTGCAATCTGAGTTCGTTTCCTACCTGGAGGGGGCGATAGATGACGATAGCCTTATCTCGGTGCAGAGCCTTTGCAGCCCCTTTTCCGCTTATTCCGGTGTCGCCACTCTCGGTTACGCCCAGAGCTATAGCCTGGTGGAATACCTTGTCGGCAGTTACGGGCAGGGTAATATGCTCGACTTATTGAATACCTTTAAGGAAGGCAGCGGTTACGACGCCGCCCTGGAGGCGGTTTACGGTTTCGACATGGATACATTGGACAACCTTTGGCGGGACTATGTCAGTCAGCAATACTAACGGCTGCGGAGTAGGCCGATGAGCAAGTCTTTTACCATACACGATTTGCCCGTCTCCGAGAGGCCCAGAGAGAGGCTGCAGAAGCTGGGGGCGGAAGCCCTTTCGGCGCAGGAGATACTGGCGGTGATACTGGGGCGGGGGGTTTCGGGCGAGTCGGTTATGGTGACCGCCCAGAGGCTCTTATCCAGGTTCGAGAACCTGAAGGGCATCGCCGAAGCCTCGGTGGAGGAATTATCTCAAGTGCGCGGCATCGGCATCGCCAAGGCGGCCCAGATTAAAGCCGCCTTCGAGCTGGCCAGCCGTCTTGACGGCTATACCCAGACCGGAGATAAGACGGTGGTCAAGACGCCGGAAGATGTGACCGGGGTGGTGGGGGGAAGGCTGCGGGGCAAAAAGAAGGAGCATTTCCTGGCGCTTTTGCTGGACACGCGAAATCAACTGATAAAGGTGGCCGAGATTTCCGTCGGCAGCCTCGATTCCAGTATCGTTCACCCCAGAGAAGTGTTCAAGGAGGCGATATCAGCCAGCGCCGCCGCCGTTATCTTTGCCCATAACCACCCTTCGGGCGACGCCGAAGCCTCGCCTGATGACATAAAGCTGACCAAGAGGTTGGCCGAGGCGGGGGAGCTGGTGGGCATAGAGGTGCTGGACCATATCATCATCGGCGATAAGAAGTTTTTTAGCCTGAAGCGGAAGGGGCTTTTTTAGGGAAGGCGGTGGTTATGTAAGAAGACCAGCTAACTTAGCCGAACAATGCAAAAAATTTAATTTCCAGGAGGTAAACAGTGGGCAAAAAAAAGCTAATTTTATCGGATAAACTGCCCCCAATGAGAAAAGGGATGACCTATTCTCATGCTATTAAGGTGGGCAATACCATTTATGTTTCCGGACAGGTAGCCAGGGATAAGGAATACCGGATATGCCATAAGCGCGATTTTCTCGGTCAGATTGAAATGGTATTTCAGAATATAAAGGACGTGCTGGAAGTGGCCGATGCTACCATGCAGGATGTGGTTAAATTAAACTTCTTCTGCCGACATCTGTGGGACTTGCGGCTTATGGGGCCCGCCTTTGAGAAATACTTTGGAGACCACGTTCCGACGATGACTGCTGTTGAAATCGTCCAACTGTGGCATCCTCACATCTTGGTCGAGTGTGAGGCCGTAGCTGTTGTCGGCGAGGACCAGGTGATAATTGACGGCAAGGAAAAAAAGGGTGTAAATTACGGCAAGCCGTATAAAGTGCCTGGTGAGGCATTTAGATTTGATTCCGACTGAGCGCAAGCTGGCGGGGAGAGAATAACCTTTAACCAGAGAAGTGTTCGATGTATTACTTCGCTTACGCCTCCAACCTGAATAAAAAGCAGATGCAGGAGCGCTGCCCGAACGCCAAGCCGGTTTCGGTGGTGACCTTAAGCCACTATCGCCTGGTCTTCGTGGGCTGGTCGCGGAAATGGCGGGGCGGCTACGCTAATATCCAGCCCTTCCGGGGGGAGAAGGTAATCGGGGCTGTTTACGAGCTCCCGGATGAGGATATGAAAAAACTGGACAGATACGAAGATTGCCCCGCCACCTACAACCGCCTCAACGTTATCTTAAACGACGACTTAGGACGGCGTATAGACGCGGTGAGCTATATACGGGCGGGCAGAGCCGAGCCGACGCCGCCGTCAAAAGAGTATTTAGCGGTTATCGAGCAGGGCTGCCGTGACTGGGGGATTCTTTAGTTTATGAAAAAGAGCTTATACATACTGCTTTCGCTGATAGTATTAGCTAGCCTGCTTATCGGCGGCTGCCCGAACGGCGATGGGGATATCCCGCCCCCACCCCCCGATGGGACGGGGGTGCTGACCCTCTTCGGCATCGACCCCTGGACGCTCGACCCCGCGCTCTGCGGCGATTCGACCTCCCACCAGTATATCGTGCAGATTTTCAGCGGGCTGGTGCGGCTGGACGATAACCTGGAACCGGTGCCCGACATCGCTCAGTGGTGGGAGCTGAGCCCGGACGGGACGACCTATACCTTTTACCTAAGGGAGGACGCCTTTTTCCACGACGGAAGACAGGTCACCGCCGGGGACTTTAAATATTCCTTTGAGCGAGCCTGCCTGCCTGAAACCGGCTCGCAGACCGCCGCCACCTATCTGGGCGATATTGTCGGCGCTGAGGATATACTATCCGGCGCCAGCACCGATATGAGCGGGGTAAGGGTGCTCGGCGATTTTATCATCGAAGTAACCATCGACTCGCCGAAGGCCTATTTCCTTTCCAAGCTGACCTATACCACCGCCTTTGTCGTCGACCGGGCCGACGTGGAGTCGGGGGCGGGGTGGTGGCATGAGCCCAACGGCACGGGGCCTTTCAGGCTCGACCAGTGGGACGAAGAACAGGTATTAACGCTGGGCAGGAACGAGCTTTACTACGGGGAAATGGCCCAGCTGGACCACGTCGTCTTTCAGCTCTGGGGTGGGGTGCCCATGAACATGTACGAGCTGGGCGAGATTGACGTCACCGGCGTCGGCACCGCCTATACGGCCAGGGCGACCGATGAGGACGGGCCTTTCTACGACGAGCTGTCCGTAACGCCCGAATTGAGTTTTTATTATACCGGTTTTAACACCGAAGAGCCGCCCTTCGACGACGTCAATATCCGCCGCGCCTTCTCGCTGGCTATCGATAAGGAAAAGCTGATTTCGCTGGTATTCGCCGGCATAATGCAGCCCGCCTACGGCATCCTGCCGCCGGGCATACCCGGCTATAACGACGAGCTGGTGGGGCTGGGCTACGATGTCGAGGAGGCCAGGGCGCTGATTGCTCAATCCAGCTACGGCGATGTTTCCAACCTGCCGCCGATTACCCTGACCACGGCGGGGTGGGGGGGATTGATTTCGTCGGAGGTGGAGGCGCTCGTCTATCAGTGGCGGGAAAACCTGGGGGTGGAGGTTACGGTGAGGCAGCTTGACCCGGGGGTATTCCTTTATAACCTCAAGGAAGAGAAGGACGAGATGTACTATATAGGCTGGATTGCCGACTACCCGCACCCGCAGGACTTCCTGGAGATTTTGTTCAGCAGCGGTGTCGAGAATAACTACAGCGGCTACAGCAACCCCGATTTCGACGCTTTGCTGGAGGCGGCGGCCGCGGAGCCGAACCAGGACTTGAGCCTGGCGCTCTACCAGCAAGCCGAGCAGATGCTGGTGGATGACGCCGTCTGTCTCCCGCTGTCTTTCGGGGTGAACTATATACTGGTCAAGCCCTACGTCAGCGGCTTTCAATTGAACCCGCTGGGGTTCGCCATGCTCAACGAGGTCTCGGTGGCGTCCCACTAGCCTGGATTAAAAGACTATGAATTCAACCAAGCAGCTAGAGCATATCTTCAACCCGCGCAGCGTGGCTGTCGTCGGCGCTTCGGCCAGCCCGGATAAGGTGGGCTATATGTGCGTGGGCAACCTGCTGGAGATGGGCTTTAAGGGCAAGGTTTACCCGGTCAACCCGGGGCTGGCGCAGCTTTTCGGGCTGAAGGCTTACCCATCGGTGAGCGCTATTCCCGGGGAGGTAGATTTAGCCATGGTGGTCATTCCCGCCGAGCTTACCCCGACTACCGTGGAGGAGTGCGCGGCCAAGGGGGTGAAGGGGGTAATACTGGTCAGCGGGGGCTTTCGGGAGGTGGGCACCAAAATCGGCGCCGGTCTGCAATCCCAGCTCAAAACTATAGCCGACCGGGGCGGAATAAAGATTATCGGGCCCAACACGCTGGGCTTCGTCAATCCGAGGGCTAAACTCAACGCCTCTTTTCAGTATACCCTGAGCCTGAGCCAGGCGGGCAACGTGGCCGTGGCGGCGCAGAGCGGCGGCGCTACAGCCTACATCGTGCACGCTTTGACCAACCATAACGTGGGCATCAGCAAGGCTATCGGGCTGGGCAACCGCTGCAACCTCGATTTCGACGAGGTGGTGAGCTATTTCGGGCAGGACAAAGATAGTGAAGTAATCGTCCTCTATATCGAGGGGCTGGAAGAGCCGCGCAAGCTGCTCGATGTCGCTCGCAAAGTCGCTAGACGCAAGCCAATAATCGTCTATAAGGTGGGGCGGGGAGAAGGGGTGGCAAAAAGCACCTTCTCTCACACGGGGGCTTTAGCCGGCAACTACCAATACTACAAGGCCGCTTTCCGCCAGGCGGGCATGATTACGGTGGATAGCATCAGCGAACTGGTCGATAAAGCCAAGGCGCTGGCTTTTCAGCGGGCGGCGGGGGGCAATAGAATAGCCCTTTTCTCGGTGCAGGCGGGGCCGGGCATAATTATGGCCGACAAGTGCGCCGAGGAAGGCTTGAAGCTGGCTGAATTCTCGCCGACGACGAAGCGTAAATTAAAGAAGCTGTCGTCATCATTAAACACGGTGCATAATCCCGTCGATGTCGCCTGGACATCGGACGACTTCGACGCCTGCCGCCGGATGCTCAAAGCCGTGCTGGCTGACGAAGGCGTCGATGCTATAATCGTGGCCGCCCTCTTTTACAGCAGCAACATGGAGCTGATGAGGGCGGTGGCCGATGTCGCTAAAGATGCCCAGAAGCCGATAGTGGTCTGCCTTGACTCGCCCAAAGGGACGGCTTATGCTGAAATAGACGCTCTTGAAACCAGCGGCGTGCCCGTCTTTCCTCTACCGGAAAGGGCGGTGGGCGCGCTGGCGGGTCTGGTAAGATACGGGGAGATTGGCGGAGGGGGTGGGATTCGAACCCACGGTCCTCCTGTTGAAGGACAACGGTTTTCAAGACCGTCACCATAAGCCGCTCGGACACCCCTCCCTGTCGGCTCTAGTATAGATAATCAATGGTGCAGGGTCAAATATAAAAAGGAGGCGAGGAATGTCATTAGAAGGTAAGGTCGCTTTTGTCAGCGGTTCTTCGAGGCCGCACGGTATCGGGCGGGCTATCGCCCTCGCCCTGGCCCGGGACGGCGCCGACGTCGCCGTCAGCGGCTTCGGGCACTTCGAGGGGGCGGAGGCGGTGGCCGAGGAGATAAAGAAGCTGGGCAGGAAGTCCATCGCCGTCAAGATAGACGTGAGGGACGCCCAGGATGTGCAGAAAGGTCTGGCCAAGGTCAAGGAGGGGCTGGGGGCGGTCAGCATTCTGGTCAATAACGCCGCCCAGATGGGCCATTTCGTGCCTATCTATAAAGCCACCATCGAGGAGTTCGATAACGAGGTCAAAATCTGCCTCAATTCCGCCTTTTACTGCATCAAGGCGGTCTGGGGGGATATGTGCACGAATAAGTGGGGGCGGGTGGTCAATATTTCGTCGGTGGCAGGGGTGATGGGCGGCGGGGGGCAGTCCAGCTACGGCGCTTCCAAGGCGGGGCTGATTGCTCTGGCTAAAACCGTGGCCATCGAGGGCGCCAGGTTCAATATCACCGGCAACGCCGTCATCGTGGGCATCGCCAAGACCGACGCGCCGCTCACGGATGAAGCCACCGAGATGCTGGGCAAAAGGCTGCTGTGGCGGCGGCCCGCCGACCCGGAGGAAATCGCCAACGCCGTGTCTTATTTAGCTTCGGACGAGGCTAAGTATATGACCGGCGCGACGATGAATATGATGGGGGGCCTGGACTTGTTCGTGGTTTAGGGGGGAGACTGGATTCCCGCCTTCGCGGGAATGACATTTTGGGGGATAAAGTCTGCACCAAATCCCTCTCAATCTCCCTTTACAAAAGGGAGAGGTTTTTAAAAGAGGGGCTTCAGGGAAGGCGACGAGAACGTTATTACTTCTTTTGATGCTTCTTCATAAGGTTATTGACGAGAGCATTGCCTAATTTTACCTTAGCAACCGTTCTGCCATATTGGTCTGTTGCTACTGGCGTTACAGTGACTTTTTCGCCTTTCAGAAGTTTTCCCAAAGCCTGTTTAGCCTCAGAATAGCCTGGCTTCCCTTTTTCTGGGGTATCAATGCCCTCAATTCTAATGGGTCTTTTGCGAACACTAGTTTCAATAGTATCACCATCAACAATTTTTTTTACTGTTTCTTTGCGCGCCATAACACACCTCCCTATTGCGGATTATACTACTAAAAGACTAAAGGCGCTACCCTTAGTAGATAATCCGCCAAATGGCATAAGGCAAGAACCATACCAAAGAATAGCACCTTCAAAAGAATAATAGGACAATAGGTTGATGGGGTCAATAGGGGGGGGAGGAATTTTTTTCTAAAAGAGGGGCTTCGCCCCTCTTAAACTCCCTTTTGTATGAATATAAACAAGGGCGAGAAGGTTATAGTTTATCAGAATTTATCTGTTATTCCTTCTTTGGAGGAGCATCTACAATGTTCTTTTCAGCCGCAGAAAGAGCATTGTAGGCATTCTGAACCTGTTGGTATTTCTGGTGCAAGTTAGCTATCTCTTCGGCAATCTGTTGAGCATTCGGCCACTTGTTAGCATCTAGTGTGGGAATCCCACTAACTGCTCCGACCTCAGGCGGGAAACCTACACTTACGTTAGATACCATAAATTCGTAAGGTTTAAGTAGGCACTGAGAGACACCGCTGATAAACGCTCGCATTTGCTCTACCCTTTCCCTTGCTTGACTGAGTTCATCAATAGCACCTGCATACTTTTGAATAGGTTGTTCATTAGCCATAACGCACCTCCTTATTGGGGATTATACTACCTAAACACTGAAGGCGCTACCCCTAGTAGAAAGTTCGCCAAATGGCATTATGTGTGATATATTATGGCTATGCCTAGCCGAAAGGAATTTGATTGCACAGACGTATTCGGGCATAAGGTCAGCTGTTCTAAGAAAAGATGGGAACATATATGTGCCCACCCAGAAATGATGGGTCTCCAACCAACAATCAAATCAATAATAACGAAACCAGATTTTGTAAACAAAAGCCGATTGTTTGCTAATAGCCTGACTTTCTATAGAAGATGCCAATTTGGTAATATTGATGGATACATTAGGGTTGTGATACAATACGC
>SOKR01000140.1 GCA_004375675.1 Dehalococcoidia bacterium | reverse complement strand
GACGGCTCGGTGCTCTTCGACAGCCAGCGGGTGGATAAGCTGCCCGCCAGCAAGCGGGGAGTGGGCTATCTCTTCCAGGACCTGTTCCTGTTCCCCCACCTCGATGTTTCGGCCAACATCGCCTACGGGCTGAAAGCGCAAAAGCAGCCCCATGACGGTATTGAGGAAAGGGTGGCGGAGCTGCTGCAGCTGATGAAAATAAGCCACCTTGCCGAGCGCTATCCCAAGCACCTGAGCGGTGGGGAAAAGCAGCGGGTCGCCCTGGCGCGGGCGTTGGCTCTTTCGCCGCGGGTCTTGCTCCTCGACGAGCCTTTGAGCAGCCTCGACACCCAGACCGCCAAGTACCTTAGAACCGAATTGAAACAACTCCAGAAGAAGCTGGGCATCACCACTATATATGTCACTCACGACCTGGCCGAAGCCGAGGAGATGGCCGACCGCATAGCCGTCATCCAGGAAGGCCAACTGCAGCAGGTGGGCCAGCCGGAAGAGGTCTTTTTCTACCCGGTAAACGAAGCCGTATCCGATTTTATCGGCGCCCCCAGCATCCTCCACTGCGATAGCTACCGCAGTCTGGGGCAGGGGGTGATGGAGGCTAATTGCGGCACGATGAATATCATACTCCCCGACGACGGCAACCCCGTCCGGCGCATCGCCCTTTTCCCCCGCGATATATACGTTTCCGAGACCAAGCCACCGGGGCCGGAGGTGAACCGCTATAAGGGGGTAATCACCAAAATCAAGCCCCTCGGCGACGGCGTCAGGCTCGAAGTGAAGGTGGGCGAGCATAAGCTGCTGGCGGAGTTGCCCCACCATATCTTCGAGGACATGGACTTGAGCGTGGGCAAGGAGGTCTTCCTGATACTCAAGCTGCGTAGAATCAAGGTCTATTAGGCTTGGGGGGAGGGGTCAAGGGGTTTACTTTAGCTAGCCGCTTCAAGTATAATTCCTGTTAATGCGTTGCGGGTAGTTACCTAACTAGAAAAATTTGCAATATTAGCCATATCTAGCTATAATCTCTAAGCGGAAAGGGGGAAAGATGGCTAAACCTAAGGTCGCTTTTTACTGGTGCGCTTCCTGCGGCGGCTGTGAGGAGACGGTGGTTGACCTTAATGAGGATTTATTGACGGTGGCGGACGCGGTGGATATCGTTCTCTGGCCGGTGGCGCTGGACTTCAAGCGCAAGGATATCGAAGCCAAGAAAGATGGCGAAATAGCGGTGAGCTTTATCAACGGGTCGGTGAGGCTGGGGGAGCAGGAGGAAATGGTAAAGCTGCTGAGGAAAAAGTCCGGTCTGGTGGTTGCCTTCGGCGCCTGCGCCCACCTGGGCGGGATTCCGGGGCTGGGCAACTTCTGCGACCGGGAGTCTATTTTTAATCGGGTATATAAAGAAGTCCCCACAGTGGATAACCCCAAGGGGACTTTCCCACAGCAGAAGACGAAGGTTAAAGAGGGCGAGCTTACTCTCCCCGAGTTCTACAACACGGTTAAGACACTGGACCAGACCATTGACGTTGATTATTACCTCCCCGGCTGTCCGCCGGCTCCCGATTTAATAATGGCGGCGGTAACGGCTATTCTTAAAGGGGAGTTGCCGGATAAAGGGGCGGTGCTGGCGCCCAATAAGGCGCTATGCGACACCTGCCCCAGAGCCGAGAGTAAACCCGACAAACTAGCCATTAGCGAGGTCAAGAGACCTTGGCAGATTAAGATGGACCCCGAGCTGTGCTTTTTAGCTCAAGGGATAATCTGCATGGGGCCGGCGACCCGAACCGGCTGCGGGGAGACCTGCATTAAGGCCAACCAGCCCTGCCGCGGGTGCTTTGGGCCTCTTGACGGCGTGGTCGACCAGGGGGCTAAAGCCCTTTCCATGGTCGCTTCTATACTGGGGCTGGACGGGGAGAAGGATATGAGCGAGGAAGAGGTCAAAAAGCTAATTGACAACATTGCCGACCCGGCGGGAACGGTCTATCGGTTCGGCCTTGCTTCCTCTCTGCTAAGAAGAAAGAGAATGGAATAGGAGGCCGGATTGAAAAAGATAACCATAGACCCGATAACCAGGCTTGAGGGACACGGTAAGATAGAGATTTTCCTTGATGATAAGGGCAACTGCGAGCGGGCTACTCTTCAGATTCCCGAACTGAGAGGGTTCGAGAAGTTTTCCGAAGGCAGAGCCGCCGAAGAAATGCCTCGCATCACCACCATGATATGCGGCGTTTGCCCTACCGCCCACCACATGGCGTCAACCAAAGCCCTGGATGACCTCTTTAAGGTCGAGCCGACATCGGCGGCCAAGAAGATAAGGGAGCTGATGTACAGCGC
>SOKR01000119.1 GCA_004375675.1 Dehalococcoidia bacterium | reverse complement strand
GCCCCCTTTTACCTTAAAAGGGCGGTGGGTGGGAATAGATAAAATTGGGGTGGGGCAGCCTATTGACAAGGTGTGCTTTCGTCTCTATAATATTAAGAAACCCCCACTCTCACGTCAAGGCTGCTTCTATTGAGTCCTTAGAGTTTGGTTCCCCAGATGTCAAAGTATATTTTTGTTACTGGTGGCGTAGTTAGTTCCGTTGGAAAAGGCATCACCGTCGCTTCCATCGGCACCATTCTCAAGAGTCGCCAGGTCACGGTGACGGCACAGAAGCTTGACCCTTACCTCAATGTCGACCCGGGGACTATGTCGCCCTACCAGCACGGTGAGGTATTTGTCACCCAGGACGGCGCCGAGACCGACCTCGACCTGGGCAACTACGAGCGCTTTATCGACGTCAACCTGACCGCCGATTCCAGCGTGACCTCGGGGCAGATATACAGCCATGTTATCGCCAAGGAGAGGCGGGGTGACTTCCTGGGGGGGACAATACAGGTGGTGCCCCATGTTACCTCGGAGATTAAGGAGCGCTTTAAGCGGCTGGCCGAGAAATCGAAGGCCGACGTGGTGATTATCGAGGTGGGGGGGACGGTGGGCGATATCGAGGGGCAGCCCTTCCTGGAGGCTATCCGGCAGATGCGCAACGAGGTGGGGCGGGATAATATTCTCTACGTTCACGTTACCCTGCTGCCCTATCTTAATTCCACGCAGGAGATTAAGACCAAGCCCACCCAGCACAGCGTTAACGAGCTGCGGCGCATCGGTATCCAGCCCGACATTATCGTCTGCCGCAGCGACTACCCTATCTCGGAGGAGATAAGGAATAAGATATCGCTCTTTTGCGATGTGGAGCAGAAGGCGGTCATACCCTTGACCACGGTAGCCACCATTTACGAGGTGCCGCTGGTACTGGAGGCGGAGGGGCTGGGGCGGTTGATTACGGAAAAGCTGAAAATCAACACCCAAGCCCCCGACTTGAGCCAGTGGCAGGATATGGTGGAGCTTATCAAGACCCCGCGCGAGCCGGTTAACATCGCGCTGGTGGGTAAGTATGTGGAGCTGAAGGATGCCTATTTTTCGGTGCGGGAGGCGCTTTACCACGCCGCCCTGCACCATGGGCGGGACCTGAACTTAAGCTGGCTGCCCTCGGAGGCACTGGAGAATGACGGGGACTATTCGGCGCTGCGCTCGATTCAGGGCATCATCGTGCCCGGGGGCTTCGGCATCAGGGGTATTGAAGGTATGATAAAAGCCGCCACCTACGCCCGCGAGAATAAAATCCCCTATCTGGGGCTTTGCCTGGGGATGCAGGTGATGGTTGTCGAGTTCGCCCGCTCTGTCTTGGGTTCGGCCGGGGTCAACTCCACCGAGTTCGACCCCAGTATCAGCCACCCCGTCATCGACCTCCTCCCCGACCAGAAGGGCAAGAAGAGCAAGGGGGGCACCATGCGCCTGGGCAACTACCCCTGCCAGCTTTTGGACGGCAGCCTCGCCGCCAAAGCCTACGGACAGGAGCTGGTCCAGGAGCGCCACCGTCACCGCTACGAGTTTAATAATAAATACCGCGACCAGCTGGAGAAGGCAGGCATGGTCTTTAGCGGGCTATCGCCCGACGGACGGCTGGTCGAGGTCTGCGAGCTAGCCGATCACCCCTGGATGCTAAGCTGCCAGTTCCACCCCGAATTCGGCTCCCGACCGGGCCACCCCCACCCCCTCTTCCGCGACTTCGTCAGCGCCGCCAAAGAAGTATTACGGGAAGGGGTGCAACCACCCCTGCCCATTTCCCCCTAGTTAATAATAGAATACACCGACCTAAAAGGAGGTGTGTATGAAAATTATGGTGTTTCAACCCTAAAATACCGCCATAAAGGAGGTACAATATAATGCGTACCAAGGCAATAATAATTTCCTGCATTTTAGTCATCGCCTTATTGGCTACACCCATAGTCGGCTGCGTAGGCAACCTCTCACCAATAGCCGGTTTCAGCTACACACCAGCGGCCCCTACCACCGACGATGCCGTTATCTTTAGCGATAATTCCAGCGACACCGACGGCAGCATAATGACCTGGGCCTGGGATTTCGGCGACGGTAATACCTCCAGCGTCCAGAACCCGACCCACTCCTTTGCCGCCGCGGGGACCTATATCGTCACCCTGACCATCACCGATGACGCCGGCGCCTCGGACACCGATTCGGCCAGCATAACCGTGGCTTCGCCGCCGCCGGGAATCGGCAAGTGGGACGCCATCGAGATTCTGGTCAAGCAGATAATACCCCCGGCCGCTTCCGAGGATAGAATCTCGGCCTTTATGCTCTCCGAGCCACTGCAGGCGGGTGACGTCGTCAGCTCGGAAAGCGGCGCCGATTATCCCATAACCACCCGCACCTGGTTTATCTTTATCGACGACAATCCGCAGGCGTTTTACGCCCACGCCACCCGATACGTTCTCATGGACGCCAGGGACGGCTCCTATACTATCGCCAACGAAACCTGGCCGCCCGAGATAAACGGTTACTCCATGTGGGATACACAGCGGGTGGGGAGGGGACACCTCATCGAGCTGTGGTCGGTGCTGGATATTCCGGTACCGCTTAGCCCCGTCACCAGCAACGCCCCAGAGGCTGATTACGGGGACGCCCCCGACGGACAACTGGCTTACTACGGAATTCCGGGGCATTTCCCCACCCTGTTTAATACCACCAACAGCCACTTCGGCCTGCCCGGCGGGCATACCCTGAACGTGGGTGAGGAGACGCTGGGCTTAAGGGTGAGCGCCGAGGTCGACGCCCTCGACCCCTTCGACCCCGACGGCATGCCCAACCTGGTGGACTCGGATAAAGACGAAAGAATATACGTTATTATGGAGCAGAGCCAGGCGCGCTTAGCCTTTACCGTCAGCGTCAGCCTGGGCGCTCCCGATATGACCCGATACGCCAACGCCCTGATTGATTTCGACTACAGCGGGAACTGGAGCACGAGCAGCTACGGCGTGGAGTGGGTCGTGGTCAACCTTGATGTGAATGTCGACCCCGGCGATTCGGAGACGATACTCACCCCGCTCTTCGCCTGGGCGAACCCGACCGTCCCCCCGTCAGGGGTATGGATGAGGCTGGCGTTGACCCGAGCCGAGGTCGACGAGAGCCTGTTCGCCAGCGTGGGGGGCTGGGGTGGAGAAGGGCAATACGCCTACGGCGAAATCGAGGACCACTTTGTTTTCTTAACCGGTATGCCGCCGCTGCCCGAATTCTCCTACTACTGGCCGCCACCGCCACCCAACGGCAATGGCAACGGTAACGGCAACGGCGACGGAACGCCGACACCGGGGCCTGAAGAGGGACCCTGCGGCTACGATATAAATTACCTGGTGCTGGTTATTAACTGCGGCGATAAATACAGCCACATTGCCCAGGGCATGCCTATCGCCGAAGAGGCTTCCAGCAGCGTGGCGGACGTCGCCCAGGAACAGGGCTATACATCTGCCGGCAACCTGGGACCGAGTGGAGCCGGAGCCAGTGAGACTTCGCTAGCCAACATCGGCCAGGCGATTGCCGACCTGGCGGCACAGGCGAAGTGCGGCGACCACGTCCTGATATACATTTGCGGGCACGGCAGTGAGCAGAGCTCCAGCCGGCCCGAGGGGGGCATCAGCATCTACGACAGCTCGGGGAGCAGGACGGGCGAGTTGCTGACGCCTTCGGCACTGGCCGATATGTTAGGCGATTTCGACGCCTGCGATGGTGAGGAATGCGGCACACCGGGCTGCTGCCACGTCAGCGTTATCATCGAGTCGTGCCACGCCGGAAACTTCAACGTTCCCGGCCTCAACGACCAGGAAAACATGGTTGTGACGGGGTCATCGACCGACACGGTCGCCCAGGGAGTTATGCCCGGGGGCGGCGTCTATACCGCGGGCTTCGTTAACGATTCCAGAGACCCCGATGCCGACCAGACCGACCCGCCCGACGGCGTTGACCCAGCGGAAGCCCATTCCTCGGCAGAGGACGCGGTGAGCGCCAACAACGCGAGCGCGGGCACAAGCCAGCAGCCCTGGAGCGAGGGTGACTGGTGCGATTGCGTGTGCCCCTGCCAGCCGGGCATAGATGTGGAGAAGTGGATATGGTACGAACCACTCGGCTGGGTTAAAGAGGTTGAAGTCGAACCCGGCCAACTGGTTAACTTTATGTTTGAGATTGAGAACGACGGGGAATGTCGCGATATCCTCGACCTGGAGATAGTGGATGTCCTGGACGATTGCATGGAGTACGCCGGTGAAGCCGTGCTCTACTATAATGGATTGCCGGTCGGTTTCAGACCGCCCGACAGCACGCGAGCAGTGGCCGGAGGCACGGAGCTTATCTGGGACTTATCGAATGATATCGAATCGCTTCCGCCGGGAGACAGCATAGCCATCGATTATTACGCCTATGCCATGTACCCGGGAGCCAACCATAACTGGGTCTACGGCAGCGCCCACTGTTCCTACGATTACAGCAACATCGTCGACGACCAGGACTCGGTAACGGTCTGGGTCTACGAGGAACAGGTTGTCGAGGAGACTGTGCTCCACGGTGATCTCTATGTTGAGTACTACTGCGAGTGTGAGGATATTTTCTGCGCATACTGCGACGTCTACGCCGAGTTCTATGCGGAGGACGTCAGCATTTTGTTGGGTCCTTACCCGGTGACCAACGTGGCTTTATGGGTAAATGGGGTGAAGGTGTTTGATTCGGGAATCATAAATACGATATACTACCCTGGTTC
The DNA here is from genome assembly GCA_004375675.1 of Dehalococcoidia bacterium. Classification (GTDB taxonomy): domain Bacteria; phylum Chloroflexota; class Dehalococcoidia; order Dehalococcoidales; family BS750m-G39; genus E44-bin88. The sequence continues at coordinate 3,608 of SOKR01000119.1, read as the reverse complement.
TTTCTCGATACCGGGGGCGTTGTGTAACACACCCTATAATTTCACGCTGGTAGCCACGAACTCAATCGGCCTGACGGTTACCGTCAATCAACCCATCACCACCCCACTTTACTGCGACTAGAGGAGGTTAGATGCAAATATTCCTGGATACAGCCAATATCGAACAAATAAGGCAGGCGGCCAGGCTGGGGGTTATCAGCGGGGTCACCACTAACCCCAGCCTTGTCTCCAAGGAAGGCAGAGCCGATTACGAGGCGGTAGTCAAGGAAATCTGTGCCATCATACCGGGGCCGGTTTCGGCGGAGGTGGTGGTGGAGAAGGCCGAGGACATGATCGAGCAGGCTCAAAAAATCGCCGCCTGGGCGCCCAACGTCGTGGTTAAAATACCGGCTACCACCGCCGGGCTGGAGGCGACATCGACCCTGGCCAAGAAGAAGATAAAGGTTAACTTCACCCTATGCTTCTCGCTGAACCAGGCCATCCTGGGGGCGCTGGCCGGCGCCGCCTACGTCAGCCCTTTCGTGGGGCGGCTGGATGATATCGGCGAGGACGGCATGGGGCTGGTCGGGGACATCGTGGATGTCTTTGAATACTACGAGCTCGACACCCGGGTGATTGCCGCCAGTATCCGCCATCCCCAGCACTGTGTGGCAGCGGCACTGGCCGGGGCACCTATCGCCACCGTGCCTTATAAAGTCCTGACGCAGATGATGCAACACCCGCTTACTGATATCGGCGTCGCCCGTTTCCAAGGAGACTGGCAACGCCTCTCAGAGAAATAGGATGGGGATAAATAACCATAGAAGGTGAGAGGACGCTTATGAATATTAGCGAACTGGAAAGTAAAAGCAGAGACGAGTTGCTCGAAATGGCCAAGGAGATGGGCGTTTCCAGCTTAACCAATCTGAAGAAGCAGGACCTGGTCAAGCGACTGTTGCAGGCTAACGCCGAGCAACAGGGCTATAACTTTTCCGGGGGTATCCTGGAGATTATCGGCGAGGGCTACGGCTTCCTGAGGCAGGGCAGCCTGTTGCCCAGCTCGGCCGATGTCTATGTCTCCCAGTCCCAGATAAGGCGTTTCGGGCTGCGCACGGGGGACGTGGTGGCGGGGCAGGTGAGGCCGCCCAAGGACGGCGAGAAGTATTTCGGGCTGGTGAGGGTGGAGACGATTAACGAGATGAACCCGGAGATGACCAAGAAGCGTTCGCCTTTCGGCTCGCTTACCCCCACCTTCCCCGATAAATTAATCGACCTGGAGACCAAGCCCGAGGAGCTTTCCACCCGACTTTTGAACCTGATTGCCCCCATCGGGCGGGGGCAGCGAGGCTTGATTGTATCGCCGCCCAAGGCGGGGAAGACCATCCTGCTTAAGTCCATCGCCAACGCCATCAGCACCAACTATAGCGATATTCACCTCATCGTTTGCCTTATCGGCGAGCGACCGGAGGAGGTTACCGATATGAAGCAGGCGGTGCGGGGGGAGGTTATTTCGGCCACCTTCGACGAGCCGGTGGAGAATCACACCCGCGTCGCCGAGCTGGCGCTGGAGAGAGCCAAGCGGATGGTGGAGAGCGCCAAGGACGTGGTGATTCTTCTGGACGGCATTACCCGCCTGACCCGCTCTTATAACCTGGTTATGCCTCCCAGCGGGCGCACCCTTTCGGGGGGCATCGACCCCGCCGCCCTCTACCCGCCCAAGCACTTTTTCGGCGCCGCCCGTAATACCCAGGAGGGGGGCAGCCTGACCATCATCGCCACTTGCCTCATCGACACGGGCAGCCGCATGGACGAGCTTATCTACGAGGAGTTTAAGGGGACGGGCAACATGGAGTTGCACCTGGACCGCCGACTGGCCGAGCGGCGCGTCTTCCCGGCCATGGATATTCCGCGCAGCGGCACCAGGCGGGAGGAGCTCTTGCTGGACGAGGAGACGATAAAGCAGGTGTGGCTGTTGAGGCGGATGGTTTCTATGATTTCTTCCGATTCCGTCAACTTTACCGAGACCACGGAACGGGTGCTCGACCGCATGCGCAAGACCAAGACTAACAAAGAGTTCCTGGCTACCCTGACCCAGGAAACATAGGGATTGACAAAGGGTAAACTTGTGCTTATATCAGGGGCTGGAAGTCAACCGGGAACAGGGAGGATAAAGATTGATAAATAGCCACAATAAGGGCTTGACAAACGGAGAAAATGTGCTATAGTGTTCTATGGTAACATCAGGGGAAAGTCCGTGATGTTAGCTAACTTTGTATCTAAAGGAGGTGGTTTTATGGCAGAACCCGCAAGGGAAGCGCATACGTGAAAGCAACCGAAAAGACGATAAAACCTTGTCTCCACGAGAGGAGAGGCATAGTTTTGCATCTTTATTTTGTGGAGATATCAAGACCTAAGGAGGATAATTAAAGGTCGATGAAAAATAAATTTTCTAAAATTATGGGGGTAGGTTTCGCGCTTGTGCTGGTGGCCAGCTTGATGCTGTTTGCCCTTCCGGCCCAAGCCGATCCTTACGAACCACTGCAGCCACCGATGCCCAACCTGTGGGATGAATTCCTGCCTACTCCGGGCGCACTGGGCTTGTGGTTCTTCGACCCCGCTATTACCCAAGTAGGACCGAATGCCAGGGCCATAAACGGTGACTTTTACACCTATGTGGCCGGTACCGCCGCCACCGCCCTCAACACCGGCACCGACGACATCTTCAAGTCCATCGACGGCGGGCGCACCTGGACGGTCTCAGCAGTTCCCGGGTATTATGCGGGCGGGCCTGTTGTTGACATGGTCTGCTCCAGCATGAGTGAGGACGTCATCTACTTAACCGACGGTAACTATGTTTACCGGTCGATTAACGGTGGCGTAACATTCACGCTGGTAGCTGCGGAGGACCTCGAGACGAAACTTGAGGGAGTCTGCGGCATTACCGTTACTGGCCTACCCATCACCAGCATCGATGTCGCCTATGATGGCTCAGGCCAGCCAATGGTCTTCATTGGCACCAAGGCCGCTGGTAAGATGGACGCTCTTGGCAACCCCATCGTGGGTAGCGTTTACTGGATAGCCGACCAGACCTTCTCCGCCATGTGGACCGACCTGCAACTGCGGTGCTTCGGCTGCTGTCCAGAGACGATTACTGGTGAGGACACGGGCACGGACACCGCAGCTAACATTGGTCCGTTCACCGGCACCTCGCTAACCTATCTCCCGATTTACCCGGGTTCAATCACCATAGCCGATGATGCCGGGCCTCCCGCCGAAGAGACCTTCACTGACACCGATGGCGATGGCGTACTCACCGGGGATAACGGCGGCTTTGGCACTATCGACTACGCTACCGGTGCCTGGTCTGTCACCTACGGCGCCGCAGCCACCGGTGGTGACAACATCCTGGCTACCTATGACACTTCTTTCGCGTGCTTCGATGTCTACGCTGTGGCGGGCGCGCCTGGCTTTGAAACCCTCAGTAAAGCCTACGCCGTCGTCACCGCGCCGCTGACCAGCATCACTTTCCCGTTAAATACAGCGTCTGTAGTCGAGATAAGAGCCGGCGATGGCGATGGCCTTACTAATGGGGCGACCATTACCATCACCGACGAGGGCGGCCTAATTGG
>SOKR01000028.1 GCA_004375675.1 Dehalococcoidia bacterium | reverse complement strand
TTCGGGCTGGATATCGTTATCGGCAAGGGGGCGGGCGCCCGCAGCCTGCGCTTAAGCCTGCCCGACTTTACCCTCATCGGCGCCACCACCCGCTTCGCCCTGCTCAGCCCCCCCTTGCGAGACCGCTTCGGCGCCGTTTACCGCCTCGATTTCTACGAGGAGCCGTCCATAAAAACCATCCTGGAGCGCTCGGCGGCTATCCTGGAGGTAAAGGCGGAAAGGGAGGGCTTAAGCGAGATAGCCCGCCGCGCCCGGGGCACCCCCCGTGTGGCCAACCGCCTGCTGAAAAGGGTCAGGGACTACGCCCAGGTGATGGCCGAGGGCGTGGCTACCCAGCCAGTAGCCGTCGAGGCGCTAACCAAGCTGGAGGTGGACGGCATCGGGCTGGACGAAGTAGACCACAAGGTGCTGCGCACCATCATCGAGAAGTTCAACGGGGGGCCGGTGGGTTTGGATACCATCGCCGCCGCCATCAGCGAGGAGGCGGATACCATCATGGACGTCTATGAGCCTTATCTGCTGCAGCTCGGCTTCCTGGAGCGGACTCCCCGCGGCCGATTAGCCACCCAGATTGCCTACGAGCACCTGGGGCTGCCCTATAACAAGAAGCCGCCGCAGGGAACGCTGCTCTAACACCACGCAAAGACATTTTGGGTTTTGGGGAGTTTTTTATAGATTAATGTAAAAGATACTTGACATTTAGTATTTTGTGCCTTACAATATGTATTGTCTGGATTACTTAGGGAGAAGGAGAGAAACATGACCATAAGTCAGAAAACCGCCTGGGCGCAGCTGGCAATATTCGGTGCCCTGGTTATCGGCTGGGTGGTGCTTTTCACGATAAACGGTACCGTTTTCTACTGGCAGGACGAGACCATGAAAATGACCTTCTACTGGCTCTGCGCTGCTGCCTTTGCCGCCTTGGTCATCATAAATATAACCGCCAGCATCCTGAAAGGTCGACTAAAAGCCGCTACCGACGAACGGGATAGAATGATACTCCACAAAGCCTCACTCTGGGCGACCGGGGTATCTTACAGCTTCGTCGCCGCCCTGCTGCTGGCACTGGCTATCACCTATATGAACAGCGGCAGCGAGACCGTTCCCGTTTATTTCCCATTTTACATCGTCATCATCGGCGGAGTGACATTGCTACTGACCCAGGCCATCACAGCATTACTGCTGTATGGTCGAAAGGTGAACCATGCCGAGAGCTAGGGTCGTCTTAAATAAGGGGCCGTTTAAGGAAGAAGGAGGTGAAAAGTGGCGCCACTGCAAAAAAGGGCATTATTTACTCTTATCATCGGGGTAGCTTTTGCTATCGCCCTCATCGTGGTTTTTATACTTGAAGGTGATATTACTGCCTTTAATCAAGAAAAAGCCTTCAGATGGATAGTCTATGCAGCCTTGATTGGAGTGCCGCTAACCTACCTGATATTAATAGATTTAACACTGCGCAAGCCAACTCAACTTGATGAGCGAGATAGGCTTATTATGCAAAGGTCCGGCAGAATTCAGTGGTTGGCAGTTATTTTCTCGCTTGCGGCCTGGATGATTATACTCACTGAGGTTTATCAGGAGCAGCGCCAGGTACCGGTTGTCTTTCTTACACTGATATTCATTTCGACTCTTATTATCAGCATCTTAGCACAATCGCTGGGCATACTTATCGGCTACTGGAGAGCGAATCGAAATGGCTAGGATAATTAACCAGATCCGACGGCTGCGCTTCGACCACGGCGAGATGACGCAGGAGGAGCTGGCTCAACGCGCCGGCTGCACGCGTCAGACAATAATCGCCCTGGAGCAGGGCAAGTACGTGCCCTCAATCGAGCTTGCCTTTAAGATTGCCAAAGCCTTCGGCGTATCGCTGGAAGAAGTCTTCCAATACGAGGAATAGCGGAGGAAAAAGATGAAGAGTGTCTTAGTCCATAGCTGCTGCGCCCACTGCGCCGCTTATACCGTGGAGCACTGGCGGCAGCAGGGTTACGAGGTGAGCGCGCTCTGGTATAACCCCAACATCCACCCCTACACCGAGCACCAGCAGCGCCTGGAGGCGATGCAGAAACTGGCTGAGGAGATGAACGTTCCCCTGATAAACGCGGGCGGCTATGACATCGTGGCATATTTCCGCGGGGTGGTGAGGCATGAAGCCGAGCGCTGCGGGCACTGCTTCCGGCTGCGCCTGTCCAGGACGGCGGAGGCAGCCAAAGAGATGGGCTTCGACGCCTTCACCACCACGCTGCTCATCAGCCCGCACCAGAAGCATGACTTACTGCAGGAGATAGGGGCTGAGCTGGGTGAGGAAAAGGGGATAGACTTTCTCTATGCCGACCTGAGGAAGCACTACTCAGACAGCCGCCACATCACCAAGCCGCTAGACCTGCACCGCCAGCAGTACTGCGGCTG
>SOKR01000089.1 GCA_004375675.1 Dehalococcoidia bacterium | reverse complement strand
TAAAAGTCAAGCTTGGTAGCGCATACCGGATTCGAACCGGTGATCTCCTCCTTGAGAGGGAGGTGTCCTAAACCCCTAGACGAATGCGCCACCTAAAAAGGCTGGCTACAACCGGAGGTAACGTATAGAGCTTCCTCTAAAGCCAGCCAAAGCTATTATACCAGCGCCGAGCTAAAACGGCAAGACATGCTCCACTCATCTCCAAAGCTGTGTGAACGAAAGCCCCGTTTTACGCATTCTCCGCCTCTTTTTCGGCTTCGTTGAATATCTTCTCCTCTCGCTTCATGAACTTTTCCCGGCCGTCGGTGTACGAGGGAAGGACCCATTCCATCTCATTCAGGTTCGCCGTTATAATCGGAAGCCAGTTATAGGGTATGGATATCAGCATCCACCCTTCCTCAAATATCTCTTTTGCTTTCGTCCCAAAAGCCAGCCCGGTAACCGTGTAGTTCACCTTACCGCTTTGGAAGGGATAAATGTAAAGCCAGGCGCAGCCCAACACCCCCGTTGTCCTAGTCTCCCAAACCTCGCCGGTGGAATAGCTCATTGCCCTGAGCACGGTTTCTGCCTGACTGGGGGTGGCGGTAAGAACTAATAGGTCGGGCTCGAAGGTCAATTTATCTAACGGGGCGAAAGCTACATAGTTAACCAACCCCGGCCTGAACCGGGGAATGTACTGATAGATTTTATTGTTAGCCCGCGGCTCCTGAAAGATGCCGAACCTGGGCCCAATCAGCCCTCCTTCCACGGCTAACGAAAACTCCTCCATGCCCAACACTACCTTGCCGACGCAACTCTCATTCTCTTGACCGAAGTAAAAGGGAGTTCCCCTTCGTTGCGCTTCTCTGAGCATTTCACAGAAAGGAATGGGCTTATCCAGTTGCTTGATTCCTTCCGGTTTACTTAGGGAGAACTTGACGGCCACAGGCAGATGCTTGAAATTGAACTTTTTGTAGATGGACAAATCACTTTGAAGCGGTCTCATTGTACCCCCCTAAAAATAAAATGGCTGGGGAAGAAGGACTCGAACCTTCCCTTGCGGATCCAGAGTCCGCTGTCCTACCACTAGACGATTCCCCAGCACGAAAGGGATTATAACACGGAGCTAGCTTAAGGGCAATAACCCCATTTGACACCGCCTGCCTTAATACTTATGCTAAAGCTATAAGAAAGGAAAAGAGCCTTGGCCGATTTATCCACCCTGCAAAAGAGACTGAAAATCAGGTTCAAAAACAAAGCCCTGCTGGAGCAAGCCCTGGTCCACAGCTCCTATATCAACGAAAACCCCGGCCTTGCCGAAGGCGATAATGAAAGGCTCGAATTCCTGGGCGACGCCGTACTGGGCTTCATCATCGCCGATGAGCTCTACAAACGCTTCCCCCAGTTCAGCGAAGGCGAGATGACGCGGGTGCGCTCATCCATGGTGAGCCAAGCTGCCCTCTCCCGCATGGCTAAAGCTATCAAGCTGGGCGACTACCTCTACCTGGGCAAGGGAGAGGAAGGGGGTGGGGGGAGGAACAAGCCGGCCAACCTGTCGGGCGCCCTGGAAGCCCTGACTGCCGCCATCTTCCTCGACCGGGGACCGGCTGTCACCCGGAAATTCGTCCTCAGGCTGATGTCTAAAAAGATGGGCAAAGCGACGAGCCAGGGGGTAGAAGCCGACTATAAAACCAAGCTGCAGGAGATTATGCAGGCTAAGCGGCAGCTAAAGCCCAGATACAAGGTGATAGAAGCCGTGGGCCCCGCCCACGACCGCCGCTTCACCGTTGAGGTAAGGGTAGGTGACAGCGTTATGGGACGCGGGTCGGGCAAAAGCAAAAAGGCGGCTGAGGTGGAAGCCGCCCGCGTGGCTCTAAACCAGCTCTAAAGAGAGCTTTACACCATTGCTCCCCTTTGTTAAACTTTAATCAAACAGGTCGCCAGACCATACTTAAGATAGAGGTGTGACTATGGGCCGTCGAGATTACCGACATCGAGAAACGAAGAAGCCGAAAAGGGACGACAAGAAAATAGTCCACCCCACTATCTTGACCCCACCGGTCACGGTGGAAGTGATTAAAAAGGGGAAGAAGGGAAAAGAGGAGGAGGAATAGAGATAGCTGCCTACCAACAGCTTCACCAGAGCGGGGAGTTAAGGGCGAGGGCGCAGTGAAACGATGAAAACGACTGATTTAGCTGCGGTTAGAGTTATAGTATACGGTGACGTTCAGGGCGTCTTCTACCGCGCCTTTGCCGCCCAAAAGGCTAAGGGGCTGGGATTGAAAGGCTACGTGAGCAATCTGCCCCGCAGGGACTCGGTGGAGATCGTCGCCGAGGGAGAGAGAAAGCGGCTGGAAGAGCTAGTCACCTATCTTAACGTGGGACCGCCCGCGGCCAGGGTGGAAAGGGTAATTACCAACTGGTCGGAACATAGCGGGCGCTATACCGA
>SOKR01000034.1 GCA_004375675.1 Dehalococcoidia bacterium | reverse complement strand
TAGCCTCTATCTTTCGGGCGCGCTCGAAGTTGTTGCGGTTCCGAATCAGCAGCCCATTTCGCGCCGAGATAGCCGTGGAGACAGCCACCACCAGAGGCACAGCCAGTCCCAGAGCGTGCGGGCAGGTAATCACCATCACGGTGACCATCCTTTCCACGGAGAAGGCAACCCCCTGGCTGGACAGCGTCAGCCACAGTATTATGGTTAAGGCGCCGGCGCTGATGGCGATAATGGTCAACCAGCGGGCGGCGCGGTCGGCTATCGTCTGACTGCGCGACTTGCTCTGCTGCGCCTGCCGCACCAGAGTGGTCATCTGGGCAATATAGGATTCCTCGCCCGTCTTTAGCACCTCCACCGTAATCGAGCCTTCGCCGTTCACCGAGCCGCCGATAACCATGGCTCCGGCCTGCTTGGCCACGGGTAGGGACTCGCCGGTGAGCAGGGCTTCGTTTACCGAGGACTCACCCTCGACTACTTTGCCGTCGGCGGGTATCTTTTCGCCGGGTTTCACCACCACCGTGTGCCCCACCTTCAGCATCTCTATGGGCATATCATGCATGCTGCCGTCGGGCATGAGGTGGTGCGCCTCGGCGGGCAGCAGCTTGGCCAGCTCCTCCAGCGCCGATGAAGCGCCCATTATCGATTTCATCTCCACCCAGTGCCCCAGGAGCATAACGTCAATCAGGGTGGCTAATTCCCAGAAGAAAGCTTTGCCCTCCAGCCCGAAGACCACGGCGCTGCTGTAGACGTAAGCCACGGTTATGGCCAGGGCGATAAGGGTCATCATGCCCGGGCTTTTCGTCTTCAGCTCGTCCCGGATTCCCTTGAGGAAGGGGAGCCCGCCGTAGAAGAAAACGATAGTGGCCAGCCCCCAGAGAACATAGGAATCGCCCGTGAAGGCGATTATATCCTCGATACCGAGCAGTTCCTGAACCAGCGGGGAAAGAATAAGGATGGGCACGGTCAGGATTACCGATATCCAGAAGCGCCTCCTGAAGTCGGCGACCATGTGGGCGTGGTGAGCCTGGTGGTCGTGCCCCGCGTGCATGTCGTGCTTTTCGTGTTTCACGGGAGGTGGGGCTTCTTTTTCGGGCATGTGGTGCTGATGCATGTCGTGTTCGTGCTTATGATGCTCGTGGTTATCCATTTTCTGTTGTGTTTAATCGGCAAACGCCGTTTATTTTCCCATGGGCATATTCTGTCCGCTATCCTCTATTATACAACTCTTTTAAGGTTTTTTGCTCTTACCCGTCCGCCACAGCGCATAGCCGGTGGCGCCCAGGCCGATACCCATCAGTATCATGAAGGCCCCCACCCCCTTGACCACAGTGAAAACGCCGAAGGCGGTTACCCCCAGATAGAGATAGTTCTCGATATTCATGGCCTGCAGGTAGGTTATCTGGATGGGGTTGGTGGGGTCGAAATGCTCACCCCCCAGCAGCTCCCCGTAGGTGGGGGAGATACCATGGCGGTGCTCCCTGACCAGGTCGCCGGCAGCTTGAGCAAGCTGGCTGTTATTGACGATAACCCCCGAACCGTCGGGCATGGTTATCTGTTCATTCTCCATCGCCTGCACCAACCAGGATTCCTGGGCGAAACTCTGTTGGACAAAGACGATGCCCACAGCCAGTGCCACCACCCCGATGATGATTACGACCAATCCCAGGTTACGTACTGTTTTATTCATTTGCCTTGCACCTCCCTTCCTTATTTTTGTTATCTTAAGGCTTCAATGATGGCTTTGTCGAACCTCGGCAGGTCGGCGGGCTTGCGTGAAGTGATGAGATTCCCGTCCTGTACCACGGGGGCGTCGACCCACTCGGCGCCGGCGTTTTCCAGGTCAACGGCTATCGAGGGCCAGGAGGTAACCCTGCGCCCCCTGACCACGTTTGCCGAGATGAGCAACTGCGGCCCGTGACAGATGGCCGCCACCACCTTGCCCAGTTCGTAGGCCTTCTTTACCAGCTCAATCATAGCTTGGTTGCAGCGCATCTTGTCGGGGGCGTAGCCGCCGGGTATGATAACGGCGGCAAAATCCTCGGCCTTGACCTTATCGGCGGTGGTATCGACGCTGACGCTGGCGTTGCCCCTCTTGCCCCGGTAGCTTTCCTTGGAGCCCGTGCCCACAATCACCACCCTGGCGCCGGCGTTCTTCATTGACCTCAAGGGCTCGATAAGCTCCGAGTCCTCGAAGCCCTCTTCAGCCAGGATGGCAATCCTCTTCCCGTCGAGCATGCCTTTAGCCTCCTTTATCAGGAAGTATCGGCCGCTTCTCGCTGCCGGAAGCCGGCTTTTGCCCTGACCCCGCCACGTTGACCAGGTCGCTCATATAGCCGCACTGGATACAGTACTCGTACCAGCCGTAGTGGTCTCTATCTATAGTAATATCGCCCGTCTTGCATTTAGGACAGCTCTTCAGCCTTATCATCTCACCATCACCC
>SOKR01000044.1 GCA_004375675.1 Dehalococcoidia bacterium | reverse complement strand
CTACAAGGACACCCTGCCGTTCGTGGGTAGCATTGGAGTATTCACCGGGGCCTCGCATAACCGTCATCCCGCGCGCTTTAACCCACTCACAGGCGCTATCCAATAGTGCCTTGGCGACGGCATAATCCTCTATTACATCCCAGAAGCCAAAGAAACCGATACGGGTGCCGTGATATTCGTTGAAGCGATGGTTGACGGCGGCCGAGACGCGGCCTACCGCCTTTCCGTCACGCCAGGCCAGAAAGTGCGTGACTTCGGCATGCTGGTGGTAGGGGTGTTTCTTAGTCAGCAGACCAACCAGCCCGAGTAATCGGTTGCCGAGCAGGTTGCCTCTGAGAGGCGGGGTCCAGCATGGGTCGCCGCGATGGATATGCCAGGGCAAATCGGCAAATAGCTTAATTCGGGACGAACCCAGGGGTATCTCCTCAATCTTCAGGGGTGCGCGGGATTCGGAATTCATAAAGCTATTTCGCCACCACCAGCTTGCCGACGGCTTGCTCCAGCCCCGCCAGCGTTAGCGAGTACATGGGAAAGAGCTTGCCAATCATCTGCACCGTGGGATGAATCCAGAAGCGCGGGTCGTCGGGGTTGAGCCAGACGCAGTGGCTGAAGTGGTCCCTGATTCTTTTCAGCCAGAGTATGCCCGGTATCTCGTTGCGCTCGTAGTAGTTTATGGCGCCGTAGCGCTCGGTCAGCTCCCAGGGCCCCATGCGGGCGTCGCCCACCAGCAGCACCTTATAGTCGGACTCCAGCGTGTGCAGCAGGTGCAGGGTGCTCACCGCGTCCACCCGCTCGACATCTTTGTAAAGGTAGTCGTAGATACAGTTGTGGAAATAATAGTACTGAAAGTCCTTGAAGTGGGTGCTGGAATGCGCCGCCGAGAAGAGCTGGCTGCAGAGCTTGGCGAAGGGCTCCATGGAGCCGCCGACGTCCATCAATAAAAGCAGCTTCACCGTGTTCTTGCGGCTGCGCTGCCAGATAAAATCGAGGTCGCCCGCGTTCTTAGCGGTGGCTTTAATCGTTCCTTCAAGGTCTAATTCGTCCTCAAGACCGGTGCGGCGCAATTGTCTCAGCTTTTTCAGCGCCATGCCTATCTGGCGCACGTCCAGCGTCAGGTCGCTGCGGTAGTTCTTAAATCTACGCTCCCCGGCAATCTGTACGGCGTGTCTGCCTCCGGGCTGCCCCCCGATTCTGATGCCCGCGGGATGGTAGCCGGAGTGCCCGAAGGGTGAGGTGCCTCCCCGCCCGATCCAGTGACCGCCGCCGTCGTGCTGCCCGGTCTGCTCTTCGAGCCGCTTCTCCAGCTCTTTAATAAGCTCGTCGAAGTCCATGCTCTCGAACTTGGCCTGCTCCTCCTCGCTCAGGAAAAGGCGGCTGAGGGGGTCTTTGAGCCAATCCAGCACCTGCTCGGCGATCTCCTCGGGGGCTTCCACCCCCTGGAAATAGTGCTGGAAGGCGACGTCGTACTGGTCGTAGTAGGCTTCGCTCTTGACCAGGATGGCTCGGGCCAGGAAATAGAACTCGTCCAGGTCCTTAATGTGCCCCTTGGCCAACGCCTCCATCAGCGTCATCCATTCCACCAGGGAAACGGGCACCTTGTTTTGCCTGAGGATATAGAAAAAATCGGTGAACATAGCTAGCGCCGCCGAATGACGAAGTTGTTGACGAAGTAGTCGTAGTCGCTCTCTTTCTTGAGCAGGGTGCCGACAAAGGGCAGCTGCTTGGAGATGTTCTCGTGGGGTATGCCGCCGGCGATAAGCGCCCGAATCCAGTCGATAAGCTCGCTGGTCGAAGGCTTCTTGCGGAAATCGTCGACCTCCCTCAGCGCGTAGAAAGATTTTAAGGCTTCACTGAGCAGGCTGTCCTTGATGTCGGGGAAGTGGACGCGCACGATTTCCTCCATCAATTCCGGCGTGGGGAACTCAATGTAATGAAAGATACAGCGCCGCAGGAAGGCATCGGGCAGCTCTTTTTCGGCGTTGCTGGTGACGACGGTTATGGGCCGGTTGACGGCGCTGATGGTCTCGTTGGTCTCGGGTATATAAAAGCTCATCTCGTCCAGCTCGTTGAGCAGGTCGTTGGGGAACTCGATGTCGGCCTTGTCCACCTCGTCAATCAATAAGACCACCTGCTCCGGGGCGATAAAGGCCTGCCCCAGCTTGCCCAGCTTGATGTACTGCTTGATGTCGGAGATATCCTTGTCGCCGAAGCGGCTGTCGTTGAGCCGCTGCACGGTATCATAGACGTAAAGCCCCTCCTGGGCTTTGGTCGTCGACTTCACGTTCCAGGTGAGCAGCTTTTTCTCCAGCCCCCGGGCGATGCTGTGGGCGAGCAGGGTCTTTCCCGTCCCCGCCTCCCCCCTGATGAGTAACGGCCTCCCCAGGGCAATCGAAACATTGACCGCATTCTCTAGCGGTTCCGAGGTAACGTAGTCCTCCGAGCCGCTGAATTGGTTAAAACTATCCTTTTCCACTAC
>SOKR01000118.1 GCA_004375675.1 Dehalococcoidia bacterium | reverse complement strand
TCTTCGTGCCCAAGGGGATGAAGCACTGCCCGTTGCATATCAAAAGGGTGGACAGGCCCATCTTCCACTTCACCGCGGGGCCATCCAGCACCTATAAATAAAACCGGGAAGGGACAAGCAAAGTTGTTACTGCAGGGGAAGGTGGCGGTTGTCACCGGCTCGACCTCGGGCATCGGCCGGGCGGGGGCTATCGCCTTTGCCAAGGAAGGCGCCAGCGTCGTTATCAGCGGCCGCAATAAGCAGCGGGGCGGGGAGGTGGTGGAGCTGATAAAGCAGCAGGGCGGCAAAGCGCACTTCGTCGCCGCCGACGTGATGGAACTAGGAGATATCGAACGGTTGGTTAAAGCGGCAGTGGACGCCTTCGGGCGGCTGGATATCTTCTGGCACAACGCGGGCATCGTGGGACCCGACGACATTGAAACTATCAGCCCGGAAAGCTACGATAAGATGATGGCTGTGCACCTGAAAGCCGCCGTCTTCGGCGTTAAGTCCGCCCTTCCTCTGATGCGTGAGGCGGGCGGGGGCGCTATTCTCTTCACCGGCTCGGTGGCGGGGCTAAAGCAATCGGGCTTCTCGCTGACCTACTCCCTGGCTAAGAGCGGGCTGGTGATGCTCACCCGCAAACTGGCTGTGGACCTGGCCAAGGATAACATCAGGGTCAACTGCCTCTGCCCCGGGCGGGTGCAAACCGGCATGAGGTCCGAAATCTCTGAGGAGAGAGCCCAAGCGCTGGGCATTACGCCCGAGGAGTGGGAAAAACGGGATAAAAAGCGCATCCCCCTGGGGCGGTTTGTCACCGAGCAAGAGGTGGCCGACGCCGCCCTCTTCCTGGTCTCGGATAAGGCTTCGAGCATAACCGGCGTCGCCCTCCCCGTCGACGGGGGCTTTCTAGCCGTATAATTATAGTTTAGAAAGAGGTTTAAAATGGGAATATTAGACAACAAGGTAGCCATAGTAACCGGCGGCGCCAACGGGCTGGGCAAAGCCTACTGCCTGAGGATGGCTCAGGAAGGCGCCAGGGTGGTAGTCGCCGATATCGCCGACAAGGAAGCGCAGGCGGTCGTAGCCGAAATCAAGGCGGCGGGCGGCACCGCCATCGCCCTCAACGCCGACGTCACCTCCGAAGCCGCCACCAAAAAAATGGCCGGGGAGACGGTAAAAGCGTTCGGGCGCATCGACGCCCTGGTCAACAACGCCGGCTTCTACCACGGGATGTCGCGGAAGTCCTTTGACGAGATTTCGCTGGCGGAGTGGGACAAGATGATGGACGTCAGCGTCAAGGGCACCTGGCTCTGTACCCGGGCGGTATTCCCCCAGATGAAAACGCAGGGCAAGGGCAAGATTATCAACATCGCTTCCGAGGCGTGCTTTGCCGCCACCAAGGGACTGATTCACTATACGGCGGCTAAAAGCGCCGTTATCGGCGTCACCCGCGTCCTGGCCGGCGAGTTGGGGCAGTATAATATCTGCGTCAATGTCGTCGCCCCCGGCGTTATCGACACCCCGGGCACCAGGAGCTACATCAATATGGACAAGATGGATGCCAGCTCCGTGCCCATGAAGCGCTTCGGCAAACCCGAGGACACGGTCGGCGCTATCGTCTTCTTCGCCAGCGACGACAGCGACTTTATCAGCGGGCAGACGCTGCTCATCGATGGCGCGCGTCGGGTGAACTAAGAATACGCCCTTTAGCTTAAAGGCAAGATACTGTATAATACACAATACTGTTAAAAAATAAAGTCTTAAGGAGGAAAAAGACATGCCCTGGACGTGGAACTTATACACCAGAGAGTTCTGGCCGCAGCGGGACCTGAAGAAATACCCGCTGTGGTTCGTGAACCTGGCCCACAGCTTCCCGGCCTGGACCCCGCTATTCGGCTGGATGTGGGCTTATCCCTTAGCCCACGGTCTCTGCTACGGTATTAACGAGTCCTCGATACCTACCATCAGGGGCAGCGAGACGCGCAGCATCGACGGGTGCGCCCTGGCCAGCTCCCTCAGGATTAGCGATGAGGACGAGATTAAAGAAAGAGAGCAGCTCTTCAAAAAGTTCATAACGGAGACTTATGCCCCCAACGCGGATAAGCTCTATAAAGATATGGAAGACGAGCTGATAGGGATGTGTCACAAAATCAGGACTTTCGACTATGAAAATGCGCGCCAGTACGAGCTGTACAAGCTCTTCCGGGAGGCGGTACAGATGCTCTACCGCGAGTGGGAGACCCACTTCTACCTGATGTACCCTGTTTATGAGGCCTACTGGCACTGTAGCGATATTGCCGCGGAGTACGCCGGGATGAAGGAGTTTACCCCCGAATGGCATAGAATAATACGCGGCTACGATAACGACCTCTTCGTCCAGGACAAGGCGCTCTGGGGACTGCGCAGCCGCGCCATCGAGCTCAAGATTGACGATGTCTTCACCCAGAACCCGGCCGACAAGGTCATCCCCGCCCTGAAGAAGACGGCGGCGGGCAAGCAGTGGC
>SOKR01000033.1 GCA_004375675.1 Dehalococcoidia bacterium | reverse complement strand
CACCGGGGCCAGCTTTGATAATGGAGGCTGTATTCAGGCCCGGTCTGCGGCCAGACCGCCCCGGCGCGGTGGGGGGCGGTGGGGGCCAAAAGCAGCATAAGGGTATCGATAGCCTCTTTCCAGGCGGCGTCGCCAATTGTCCCATCTTCTTTAGTCTTGGCCAGGTAGTTGGTGTATTCCATAAGCGCCGCAATCATGGTGTTGAGGCGGATCTTTTCCAGGTCCTGGGTTACCTTGCGGATGGTCTGGTGGGTGAGGCGGGATAGAGCGCGCTCGCTTTCGGCAGGGTCAGCTTTGCTGTCTTGACTGTAGCCCCCGGTGACCAGGTTCCAGAGCCGGTTGAGCCAGCGGCTGATACCGCTGATGCCACTGTCATTCCACTCGCCGCCCTGCTCCCAGGGGGCAATAAACATCAGGTAGGCGCGCACGGCGTCGGCGCCCAGCTCGGTCACGTAATCATCGGGGTTGACCACATTGCCACGGGATTTGCTCATCTTCTGCTTTCCGGCGATGATGATGCCCTGATTAAATAAGCGGGTGAAAGGCTCGTCGAAATCAATAATTCCCATATCCCGCAGCGCCTTGGTGAAGAAGCGGGCGTAGAAGAGGTGCATCACGGCGTGCTCGGCGCCACCGGTATAGAGGTCGACGGGCAGCCAGTATTTGACCTTTTTATCGTCGAAGGCGGCTTTTTCGTCGTGGGGGCTGGCGTAGCGCAGGAAATACCAGGATGAGCACATAAAGGTGTCCATGGTGTCGGTCTCGCGCTTGGCCGGAGAGCCGCACTTGGGGCACTTGGTGTTGACGAACTTCTCGTTATATTTGAGCGGGGATTCGCCCGTGGGCTTGAACTCGGCGTCTTCGGGGAGCAGAACCGGCAGCTCTTTTTCGGGGACGGGTACGACGCCGCATTTTTGGCAGTGAATCATGGGGATGGGCGCGCCCCAGTAGCGCTGGCGGGAGATGAGCCAGTCGCGGAGGCGGTAGCTTACCGCGCGCCTGCCCCAGCCTTTTTGCTCCATAAAATCGGTGATTGCCTCGATGCCCTTTTCGCTGGGCAGCCCGTTAAATTGTCCCGAATTGACCATAGTGCCGGCTTCGATATAGGCTTCTTCGAGGTCCTTGCCGTCCCAGTCGGGGGGCGCCACCACCACCCTGATGGGGAGGTTATACTTCTTGGCGAAGGCAAAGTCACGCTCGTCGTGGGCAGGCACTCCCATCACCGCGCCCGTGCCGTAGCCCAGGAGCACGTAGTCGGCAATCCAGATGGGCACCTTTTCGCCGTTGAGGCGGTTGGTGCAGTAAGCGCCGATAAAGACGCCGTCTTTTTCTCTTTCGGTGGAGAGCCTTTCTATCTCGGTCTGGCGGCGGGTCTTGGCGATATAGTCTTCGACCTCGGCTTTTTTATCGGGCGAGGTCAGCTTTGCCACCAGCGGGTGCTCGGGGGCCAGGACCATAAAGGTGACGCCGAAGGTGGTGTCGGGGCGGGTGGTGAAGACCCCTATCTCTTTTTCGGTGGCGGCGGGGTGGTCGAGGTCAAAAGATATCTCGGTGCCGGTGCTCTTGCCCACCCAGTTGCGTTGCATTATTTTAATGCGCTCGGGCCAGTCGATGCCGTCGAACTCCATAAGCTCATCGGCGTATTTGGTGATGCGGAAAAACCACTGTTCCAAATCGCGCTTGATGACGGCCGCCCCGCAGCGCTCGCAGGTGCCTTCGCCGACCACCTGCTCGTTAGCCAGCACCGTCTGGCACTGGGGGCACCAGTTAACCTGAGCCTTGCCCCGATAAGCCAGCCCGTGCTCATATAATTTCAGGAAAAACCACTGCGTCCATTTGTAGTAATCGGGCAGGCAGGTATTCACCTCCCGGTCCCAGTCGTAGATAGCGCCCATGCTCTTGAGCTGGCGGCGCATGTTTTCCACGTTCTGCATCGTCCAGACGAAGGGGTGAATGCCGCGCTTGATGGCGGCGTTCTCGGCGGGCAGCCCGAAGGCGTCGAAGCCCATCGGGTGGAGCACGTTGTAGCCCTGCATGCGCTTAAAGCGGGCGTTGACATCGGAGGGCGCCATGGCGTACCAGTGGCCGATGTGCAGGTCGCCCGAGGTGTAGGGGAACATGGTCAGGGCATACCACTTGGGGCGGGGGGAGTCCTCATTGACTTCGTAGAGCTTGTCGTCCGCCCAGCGCTGCCGCCACTTCTTTTCGATTTCCTGGGGTTTATACGTCATTTTACTGGGGCTAATTGTAGCAATAAAGCTGGTGGGGCGCAATGTTAGGGGGAGATTGCTTCGTCGCTACGCTCCTCGCAATGACAGGAGAAGGAAGATGTAGGAAAATCCCCCTTTAGTCCCCCTTTTCCAAAGGGGGAAACGGGGCGAGAAGTCTATAGAGGTGACACCTCTGTAGGGTGGGTATTGGGTGGGACGAAAAACCTGGAGGTGGTGGAGCCGGGGGGATTCGAACCTCTATCGGAGTTGTGTGTAATTGTG
>SOKR01000047.1 GCA_004375675.1 Dehalococcoidia bacterium | reverse complement strand
AGGTAACCACGCCTACCATGCAGCACGCGGTGATGATTGAAGCTGTGGAGAACCATATGCCCGAGGTAATCGTCATCGATGAAATCGGCACCGAGCTCGAGGCCCAGGCGGCAAGGACTATCGCCGAGCGTGGAGTGCAACTGGTGGGCACCGCTCACGGCAATACGCTGGAAAACCTGATGATGAACCCCACCTTAGCCGACCTCATCGGCGGTATTCAGACGGTAACGCTGGGCGACGAAGAAGCCAAGAGAAGAGGCACCCAGAAGTCAATACTGGAACGGATGTCGCCGCCGACCTTCGATATCGTGGTCGAGATTCAGAGCTGGGACGAGGTGGCTATTCACCCCGACGTCGGTGAGGCGGTTGACGCCCTGCTGCGGGGTAAGCCTATAGCTACCGAGGTGCGCTGGCTCGACGAATCGGGGGAAATAAAGAGCCGAAAAGAGGCGCCGACAACTATCAAGGGCGCTATTCTCATCAGGCCGCAGGTCGCCAGCAAAGCTATGCCCAAGCTCTACCTCTTCGGGGTGAACCGGGGGCGTATTGAGCAGGTGGCTAAAGATATGCGTTTAAGCCCCGAGGTCGTGGGGAACTTAAAGGAAGCCGACCTTTTTGTCATCTCTAAAGCCTACTACCGGCGCAAACCGCAGAAGGTCAGCGATGCCGAAGCCTTGAAGCTGCCGGTATACGTCCTCAGGAGCAACACACCGGCTCAAATCAGGCAGTTATTGGATACCGTCTATCCCAGGGGGACTGAGAAGCAAAACAGGCTTAAAATCGCTCTCAGTGAGGCTGAGGAAGCTGTCGGCAAAGTGAGGGAGGGGGAGGGGGCGGTGGAGCTCAGCCCGCAGAGCGCCTATATACGGAGACTGCAACACCTGCTCGCCCAGCGCAGTGACCTGGCTTCACAGAGCACGGGCAAGGACCCTAACCGAAGAGTGAGGATTTTTAAGGGTTGAAAACTGACTCGATGGTAGACGGCAGAACGGCGGAGGAATGGAATATGAGGGGCATCGAGCTGACCAGGCAGGGCAAATACGAAAAAGCGCTGGACGCCTATGATAAGGCTATCGAGGCAGACCCGCAATTCGACGGAGCCTGGTATAACAAAGGGGTTGCTCTCAGCAGGCTGGGCAAATATGAAGAGGCGCTGGATGCCTTTATTAGAGCCACGGGGATAAACCCGCAGGACGCCAGCGCCTGGTGTAGTAAAGGGGATGTGCTCAAGCAACTGGGCAAGTACGAGGAGGCGCTGGATATCTATGATACCGCTATTACCGTAAGCCCGCACCATTTCGCCGCCTGGTATAACAAGGGGACGGTGCTTAAAGAGCTGGAAAGGTACGAGGAGGCGCTGGACGCCTTTGATAAAGCCGTTGAGATAAAACCTCAGGATGCGGCGGCTAGTTTTAACCGGGGGAGCGCCCTGGCTGTGCTGAAGAGGTATGAAGAGGCGCTGGATGCCTTTAATAAGGCCATAAAGCTGAACCCGATAGATGCCGATGCCTGGTACAACAAGGGGGTCGTTCTGGAACAGCTCGGCCAGCCTGACGAGGCTAAAGAAGCTTATGCCCAGGCCGTTAAACTAGACCCGCAGTATGGCGAACTGCAGAAATAGAAGCTTGGAGGCGAGGAACTAGATGTCCCTATTTATCACCTTTGAGGGAGGGGAAGGGGGCGGCAAGAGCGTCCAGGCTAAGGCGCTGTATCGGAAGCTATCCAAGATGGACGTTCCTGTGCTGCTGACGCATGAGCCCGGCGGCACTCCTTTCGGACGGAGAATAGGGCGTTGGTTGAAGTGGGCGCAGGATACCGATATATCACCGCTGACCGAGCTGATGCTGTTCAATGCCTCCCGCGCTCAATTAGTAGCTGAGGTCATAAAACCTGCCCTGAAAAGCGGGAGGGTGGTTATCAGCGACCGTTACGCCGATTCCACCACCGTCTACCAGGGCTACGGGCGGGGGCTGGACCTGGCCATGGTCAAGGCGGTAAATAAGGCGGCCACTCAGGGGCTGACGCCCGACCTGACCGTGCTCCTGGACGCACCGGTAGAGGTGTGTTTTGCCCGCAAGGGAACGGAGAAGCGAGACCGCTTCGAGCAGGAAGCCGTAGCCTTTCATAATAAGGTAAGGGAGGGCTATCTCAAATTGGCTTCAGAAGAGCCTCAGCGATGGCTGGTGGTAGACGCCAGCCAGTCCAAGGCTAAAATAGCCGAGATTATCTGGCAGAGGGTGAGCCGGCTGCTCGCAAGTCAGGGGGGCTAAAGAGTGGCACCGAAGCGAGTTGCCGTAGCCATGAGTGGGGGAGTGGACTCGTCGGTGGCGGCGGCACTGCTGAAACAGGCCGGTTATGAGGTCAGCGGCGTCCATATGAGGCTGGAGGCGGACATTATGTCTAAGAACCTGGCGGCTTTGGAGCGCACCTGCCAGCTATTGGGGATACCCCTCTATAAGCTCGACCTGGAGAAAGAGTTTAAGCAACTGGTCATCGACTACTTCTGCCAGGAGTATGGCAGGGGACGGACGCCCAATCCCTGCGTTGCCTGCAATCAATATGTGAAATTCGACATCGTACTGGAGAGGGCGCTGGAGACAGGGGCAGACTATTTCGCCACGGGGCATTATGCACGTGTCGAATCTACCCCGGAGGGCTGTAAACTGAAGAAAGCGGCTGACATAACCAAAGACCAGGGCTACTTTCTGTACACTCTGGGCCAGGAGCAACTTAGACATTTGCTCCTGCCGCTGGGCGAATTGACCAAGGAAAGGGTCAGGGCCATAGCTGCTGAGCTTGGCTTGCCCACCAGCGGGCACCACGACAGCCAGGACGTTTGCTTTATCCCCGATAACGATTACCGGGCGTTTGTCGCCGAGCATGTGCCCCTTAAAGCGGGGGAAATAGTTGACATAAACGGTAAAATCTTGGGCAAACACGGGGGTTTGGCTGGCTATACGATAGGCCAGAGACAGGGCCTGGGGCTTAGTTCGGACGAGCCGCTTTACGTGCTCGAAATAGACGCGGAGAGCAACAAAATTGTGGTCGGGAGCCGGGAACAGGCTTTACATAATGTGCTGGTTGCCCGTAATATGAGCTGGATTTCGGACCAATCTCCTAAAGAACCGATGGAGATAACGGCTAAGATTCGCTACAAAGCGCCCGAAGCCGCCGCCGAGCTCTATCCCGCGGACGACGGGGTCGAAGTCCGCTTTAACGAGCCGCAGTCGGCGATGGCACCGGGGCAATCGATAGTCTTTTATCGGGGTGATGAAGTATTGGGTGGGGGTATAATTGATGCCGTCCTTTATTGAAGAAGAGCAACTGGTGGCGCAGGGCTACCGCCTCATCGCCGGCGTTGACGAGGCGGGGCGGGGGGCGCTGGCGGGGCCGGTGGTCGCCGCCGCCGTAATATTGCCCAACTCCATTGATGCCGCCAGCCTCGATGGGGTGAGGGACAGCAAGCAGCTCAGTCCCGCTAAACGCGAGCGGCTTTCCCGCCATATCCAGGAGGTGGCTATTGCCGTCGGCATCGGGGGGGCTCCCCATTCCCTGGTGGATGGGCAGGGCATCATCAAAGCCACCCGCTTCGCCATGAAGCGGGCTATAGAGCGCCTTTCGCCGTTCCCGGAGTCGTTGCTCATCGACTATATGCGCCTGCCCGATGTCAATCTGCACCAGAAGGGCATTACTCACGGCGACGACCTCTGCTTTTCCATTGCCTGCGCCTCTATTGTCGCTAAAGTAGCCCGCGACCGAATGATGGTGGAGTTCGACAGGCTCTATCCAGGCTACGGACTGGGCCAGCACAAGGGCTACGGCACCCGTCAGCACGTCGCCTGCCTTTCGCGGCTGGGCGCCTGCCCCATCCACCGCCGAAGCTTCCGGCCGGTGTGGGAGATAACGCAGGGACTATTCAGCAAGTCTGATATTCTATAAAGAAAAGGAGGATTTATATGAACAAGAGCGAGATACTGGAATTCCTGAACGCCAACACGACCTGCTACCTGGCTACGGTGGAGGGGGATAAACCGCGCGTGCGCGCCATGGGCATGGTTAAAGCCGATGAAAACGGCGTCATAATCGAGACCGGCACCTTCAAAGACGTGTATAAACAAATGTCGGCCAACCCCAACGTGGAGCTATGCTTCTTTAACGCCAAGGACGGCATCCAGGTAAGGGTGAGCGGCGCCGTCGAGCCGGTGGAGGATATAGAGTTGAAGAAAGAGATAGTCGTCCAGCGCCCCTTCTTAAAACAGCGGATAGAAGAAGGTGGTTACGAAGCAATGGGGGTCTTCCGTCTCAAAGGGCTCGCCTACGTCTGGACTTTCCAGACCGGTTCCGAACCCAAGACCTATGTCCAGTTGTAAGGTTCTTAAGGACAAATGAAACGCCGAGACACGGGCATACTGGGTGAAAAGCTGGCTAAGGATTACCTTAAACGGCGGGGCTACCGCATCCGTGAGACTAACTACCGCTGCCCCGAGGGTGAAATCGACATTATTGCCGAGCACAAGGACTACCTGGTCTTTATCGAGGTAAAGACGAGGCGGAGCCTTGAGTTCGGCAGTCCCGAAGAGTCGATAACCGCCGATAAGAGGGAAAGATTGAGGGCGGTTGCCGCCCGCTACCAGCAGGCGCACGATAAGCTGCCCCAGCTATGGCGTATCGATGTCGTCGCCATAGAGCTTGACCAGAAGAACAAGCCGTCGCGAATAGAGCTGTTTGAGAACGCTGTAGGCGAGGACTGACGCTTTTATCTTTAGTTTCGCTGTGCTAGAATCTGCCTGAGGGCTTTGAGATGCCGAACCAGAGACAACGCATTATCGACGCCAATCTCAACCGTGCCGGCGAGGGGCTGCACCTGCTCGAAGAGCTGGCGCGGTTGATGCTCAACGACGTGGCGCTGACGCAGCAGCTAAAGAGCATCCGCCATGAAATCCTGAGGGGCGATTTAGCTTTTAACCAGCCGCTTATCCAATCGCGCGACTCCGAAAGCGACGTCGGCTTCGATATCGAAGTCGCGGGGGAGGGCAAGCAAAGGGAGCTGCCGATAGTGGTAGTGGCTAACGCACGGCGGGTACAGGAGGCGCTGAGAATACTGGAGGAGCTGGCTAAAGTGCCCGGCACCACGCCTCAACTGGACGCCGACAAGTTCAAACAAGCCCGCTTCGCTCTATATACGATAGAGCAGGAGTTGCTTTCAAGGCTGTTGCGCCAGGATAAGGCCAGCAAACTGGTGGGGCTGTATGCCATCATCGACAGCCATCTATTGGGCAAGCGCAGTCACCTCAAGATTGCCGAGGAGATGATTCGGGGTGGGACCAGTGTCATCCAGTTGCGCGATAAGTCCACCCGTAAGGGTGAGCTGCTGCCCATCGCTCAACAGCTAAAGAAGCTCTGCGCCGAAAAGGGCGTGCTCTTTATCGTCAACGACCACCTCGATATAGCTCTGGCGGCCGGCGCCGATGGGCTGCACCTGGGGCAGGGGGACTTGCCCGTATCTATAACCCGACGACTGCTGCCGATGGACATGATAGTGGGTTGCTCGGTGAACACCGTCGAGCAGGCAGGGGTGGCCGAAGCCGACGGGGCCGACTATATCGCCGTAGGCTCGATGTACCCGACAACCTCAAAGGAAAAGCCCCAGGTGGTGGGTGTGGGGAGGCTAAAGCAGGTGAGGGGGGTGGTGAGCCTGCCCCTGGTGGCTATTGGGGGCATTAATAAAGACAACGCGGCTGAGGTGGCGGCTAATGGTGCCGATGCCGTGGCGGTGATTAGCGCTATACTGGGGGCTAAGGATATTACCGAAGCCGCCCGCAAAATAATAACCAGCTTTGAGGCAGGAAAATGAAAGGATTAACCGATAACCTGGAACCAATCGCCGACCGGATTAGGGATGAACTGACGGCTAAAGACGCCGCCCGTGAGAAGGTGCTGCCGCGGTGCCGTGATGCCATCCGGCATTGCAGCCAGGCAATCCGCGCCGCCCACCGCCAGGAGTTCGAGCGGGCTCAGGAATTACTGAAAGGGGCGCGCAACCTGTTGGGCGAGGCCGAGAATGCCTGTTCGGCTTATAAGGAGCTGGGATATACCGGCTTTTTCCGGGACGCCCAGAAAGAATTTGCCGAGGGCAGCATTACCCTGGCCCTGGTGACAGGGAAGCCCCTGCCTACACCTGAAGAGTTGGGCGTCGATGTCGTTGCTTACCTGAAGGGAATGGGCGAAGCCGTCGGCGAGCTGCGGCGCTACCTGCTGGACAGCATGCGGCGGGGCAACCTCTCCAGCGGGGAGGAATTGCTGGCGGCCATGGACGATGTCTACAACACGCTGGTGACCATGGACTTCCCCGACGCTATCACTGGCGGGCTGCGCCATACCACCGACATGGTGCGGGGGGTGCTGGAGAGGACGCGTAGCGACCTGACGCTGGCCATGGGGCAAAAAGGGGTGGTGGATAAGCTGGACGAGCTATCCACCGAGAAGTAGGTGGCAAGCCCCGTTTTTTCCCTCAGGCAAAATGACCTGTTTTTCTTGACCATAATTTTTTCATGTGTTAAGATAGTTTGATTTATCTAGTGCCTAGTGCATTTTTTCATTCTTCCCACCGAATACAGAAAAGGTAAAGGAGGGCAAAGTGGAGCCCAAAATTGGAGTTTACATCTGTCATTGTGGGACTAACATCGCGGGGAAGGTGGATGTGGAGGCGGTTACCGAATTCGCCAAGACCTTACCGGCGGTAACCATTGCCCGGAAGTATACCTATATGTGTTCCGACCCGGGGCAGGACCTTATCCGAGAGGATATCAAGGAGCTGGGGGTCAACCGCGTCGTGGTGGCTTCCTGTTCGCCGCTGATGCACGAGCGAACCTACCGACGGGTCTGCCAGGAGTCGGGCTTGAACCCCTACCTCTTCGAGATGGCCAACATCAGGGAGCACTGTTCCTGGATAACCGAGGACCCGGCTGCCGCTACCGAGAAAGCCAAAGCGCTGGTGAGCGCCGCCGTAAGGCGCGTTTACTACCAGGAGCCGCTGGAGACGAAAGAAGTCCCGGTTAACCCCAATACCCTGGTGGTGGGGGGCGGGGTGGCCGGCATCCAGGCTGCCCTGGAGATTGCCGATTCCAAGCACAAGGTATATCTGGTGGAGAAGGAGCCCAGCGTCGGTGGGCACATGATACAGCTGGACAAGACCTTCCCCACCCTGGACTGTTCCGCCTGTATTCTTACCCCCAAGATGAGCCTGGTGGGCGCTCACCCCTATATCGAGCTGATGTCCTACAGCGAAGTGACGGGTGTCGAGGGCTACGTTGGCAACTTCAAAGCCAAGATAACCAAGAAAGCCAGGTACGTGGACGTGGACAAGTGCACCGGCTGCGGCGAGTGCACCGACGCCTGCCCGGTTACGGTGCCTAACGAGTTTGACCTGGGCTTGGGCCAGCGGAAGGCGATTTACCGCCCCTTCCCTCAGGCTGTGCCCAACGCCTTTACTATAGATAAGCGGGGCTTGCCGCCCTGCCGCGTTGCCTGCCCGGCGGGCGTTAACGCCCAGGGGTATGTCGCCCTTATTGCTGAAGGCAAGTTTAAGGAAGCGCTTGAAGTGCTGCGGCGAACGATGCCCTTTGCCGGCGTTTGCGGAAGGGTCTGCACTCATCCCTGTGAGGCCGAGTGCGAACGGGGCGAGGTTGACGAGCCGGTTGCCATCCGCTCGCTGAAGCGCTTTATGTCTGACTACGAGTTGAACGTGGGGCGGGAGAAAGCCACCCCGGTGGAGAGGACTAAAGAAGATAAAGTAGCTGTTATCGGCTCGGGGCCGGCGGGCTTAGCCTGCGCCTACGACCTGATAAGGGAAGGCTACCCGGTTACCGTTTTCGAAGCCGCCCCCAAGGCGGGCGGGCTGCTGCGCTACGGCATTCCCGAATACCGCCTGCCCGACAAGGTGCTGGATAATGAAATCAGCTACCTGGAGGAGCTGGGGGTGGAGATAAAGACCAACAGCCCGGTGAAGAAGTTCGAATATGTCTTTAACCAGGGCTATCAGGCGATATTCCTGGCGGCCGGCGCCTTGGTAAGCCAGAAGATGGGTATCCCCAATGAGGACGCCAAGGGCGTGCTTCACGCCCTCGACTTCCTGAATAAGGTTAATTCGGGGAGCAAGGTCAGTCTCGGGGAGCGGGTGGCCGTTATCGGCGGCGGTAACGCCGCTATAGACGCCGCCAGAGTGGCCCAGCGACTGGGCGCCAAAGAGGTTGCCATTGTCTACCGGCGCTCAAGAGCCGAGATGCCCGCCGGTAGCGACGAGGTTGACGAAGCCGAAAAAGAAGGCGTAAAGCTGCACATACTGGCGGCTCCGGTTGAGGTTATCTCCAAGGGTGACAAAGTTGCCGGTATCAAGTGCATCAAGATGGAGCTGGGCGAGCCTGATGAGAGCGGACGTCGGCGCCCGGTGCCGATTAAGGGCTCCGAGTTCGAGATGGGCGTGGATAACGTCATCTTTGCCGTGGGGCAGGGCGTCGATAAGGCAATGCTGCCCAAGGAGCTGGAGTACACGGGGTGGGGGACGGTGGTCGTTGACCCCGCTACCCTGCAGACTAATATCGAAGGCGTTTTCGCCGGCGGGGATGTGGTTTCGGGACCTTCCGACGTTATCGCTGCTGTCGCGGCGGGCAAGGAAGCCGCCATCTCTATTGACCGACAACTGAGGGGGGTTGACCTGAAAGAGGGCCGACCCATTCCCAGGGAAAGGGTAAAAGACGTACCCAAAGAGGGAGTGAAGGCCAAGCTGAGGCAGGATGTGCCCACCCTGGAGGTAGATAAGCGGGAAGGCTTTGCCGAGGTTGAACTGGGCTTCGACGAGAAAGCGGCTATCGAGGAAGCCAAACGCTGCCTGAACTGCGGCGTTTGCTCGGAGTGTATGGAGTGCCTGAATGCCTGCG
>SOKR01000134.1 GCA_004375675.1 Dehalococcoidia bacterium | reverse complement strand
GCTTTCGACGGGACGGGCTACGGCAGCGACGGCACCATCTGGGGCGGCGAATTCCTGGTGGCCGACTGGAAGGGTTTTAAGCGGGTGGGGCATTTTGAGTATGTGCCCCTGCCGGGTGGAACGGTGGCAATAAAGAAGCCCTACCGGATGGCTTTGAGCTATCTCTACACACTGCTGGGCGAGGACTTTGAATTAGACGGTCTGCCGCTTGGCGAAATCAATCCCGCCGAGGTTGAGATAATAAAGCAGCAGCTAGAAAAAAAGATAAACTCGCCTTTGACCTCAAGCGCGGGGCGGCTCTTCGACTCCGTCTCGGCGCTGGTGGGGGTGAGGGGGGAGATAGACTACGAGGCGCAGGCGGCTATCGAGCTGGAGATGTTAGCCGCCGATGCTATGAATGCAAAAGCCTATCCCTTTGTTATCAAAAGTGAGGAGGGAACAGGTGTGGTGAGGTTAGGTGAGCTTTGGTCGGCTTTAGTGGGGGATGTTAAGGATAAGGTTCCGACTCCCATAATCTCGCTGAAGTTTCATAACACCGTTGCCGAGATAACCGCCGAGATGTGCAAGTTAGTATCCAAAGACACAGGCATAAAGCGGGTGGCGTTGAGCGGCGGTGTCTTTCAGAACAGGCTGTTATTGAGTTTGACGATGGCTGCATTACAAAAGGAAGGTTTCGATGTGCTTACCCACCGCCTGGTGCCGCCTAACGACGGCGGTGTATCATTAGGGCAGGCGGTGATTGCTAATTTTTACGAAGGGGAGGCAAGACTATGAAAAAAATGAAGATGGGGGCTCAGCCGATGCTCTGGGCCCACCCCACCGTATTGGTCGGGGCTGATGTCGACGGCAAACCCGACTTCGCCGCTGTCGCCTGGACCGGTGTCGCTGCCAGCACCCCGCCCGCCGTTTCCATCGCCCTGCAGCACCCCCGCTACTCCCTCAAGGGCATCAGGCGTAACTTGACCTTCTCGGTCAACATTCCTTCCCGCGAACTGGTCAAGGAAACCGATTACTGCGGCATTATCTCCGGCGCCAAGACCGACAAGGTAAAGGACTGCAAGTTCAAGGTCTTCTACGGCAAGACGCCCAACGCCCCGCTTGTCGAGCAATGCCCGATAAACCTGGAGTGCGAGGTTCGGCACATTCTTAATATGGGGAGCCATGCCCTGGTCATCGGCGAGGTGGTGGAGACCCATGTCTCCGAGGACTGCCTGACCGACGGCCAGCCCGATATAACCAAGGTAAAGCCGTTCGCCTTTGTCCCCGGCAAGTACTATGCCATCGGCGATGCCTTTGCCGACGCCTTCAGCATCGGCAAGGAGATAAAGAACGTTTGAGGAAAAGCTATGTGCCTGGCGATACCCGCCTTGATTACCTCAATAGAGGATAAAGAAGCCGATGTCGAAATCGGCGGCATAAGCCGCCGCATCAGCCTCTGGCTCACCCCCGAAGCCAGGGTCGGGGACTACGTGCTGGTGCATACCGGCTACGCTATCAATATCCTCGACCAGGAACAGGCTAAAGAAACCCTGGAGATTCTGCGGGAAATAGCCGAGGGGGTGGATGGGTGAAGTATATCACCGAATTTCGCAGCTCGGAGCTGGGGGAGGGGCTTGTTGCCCGTATTCAGCAGCGCTCCAAAAAGAAGGCGCGTTTCATGGAGTTCTGCGGGGGGCATACCGTAACTATATTCCGGTACGGCATTCGCCAGCTTTTGCCGTCGACCATCGAGATGGTTTCGGGGCCGGGCTGTCCGATCTGCGTTACCGCCAACGCCGACCTGGATAAGGCGATAGCTCTCTCGCAAATCCCCGGGGTAATCATTGCCACCTTCGGCGATATGCTCAAAGTTCCGGGGAGCCGTTCCAGCCTGGAAAAAGCTAAAGCCGAGGGCGCTGAGGTGCAGACGGTCTATTCCACCATGGACGCCCTCGATATCGCCGGGGCTAACCCCGATAAGTCGGTGGTTTTTCTGGGCATTGGCTTCGAGACCACCGCACCCACTATCGCTGCCTCTATACTCCAGGCTGAGGAGAAGGGGATAAAAAACTACCATGTCCTTTCTTTGCATAAAGTATGTCCACCGGTAATCAGGGCGCTGCTCGATTCGGGCGAGGTGGAGCTTCAAGGGCTGGTCTGCCCGGGGCACGTGAGCGCTATTATCGGCTCGCACCCCTGGGAGTTTATCGCCCGGGAATACGGCATTCCCTGTGTTATCTCCGGCTTCGAGCCACTCGATATACTGCAGTGCGTGGAAATGCTGGTGGAACAGGTGGAGAAGGGCGAGTCACGCGTTGAGATAGCCTATAAGCGGGGGGTGCGCCCTGAAGGTAACCAGATAGCCTTGAAGCTGATGGAACGCGTGTTTGAGCCTTCTCCCGCCCGCTGGCGGGGAATGGGGGAGATTGCTGGCAGCGGACTGAAGATTAGGAGTAAATATCAACGCTTCGACGCCGAAGCTAACTTCGATATTAAGACGGCGCCCGCCGTCGAGCATAAAGGCTGTATCTGCGGCGACATCCTGCGCGGGGTTAAGACGCCCGCCGACTGTAAGCTCTTCGCTAAAGCCTGCACGCCCGAAAATCCAATCGGACCCTGCATGGTTTCCGCCGAGGGCAGTTGCTCGGCTTATTACCTTTACGGAGGCGAGCGTGGCGGATAAGATTCTTCTGGCTCACGGCAGCGGCGGCAAGCTGGCCCACGACCTGGTCGAAAAGAGCTTCGTCAGGGCGCTGGCTAACCCGCTTTTGGACAAACTCGACGACTCCGCTGTCTTCGATGTAAGCGGAAAGATGGCTTTCACCACCGACAGCTACGTGGTCAGCCCTATCTTTTTCCCCGGCGGGGATATCGGCAAGCTCGCCGTCTGCGGGACGGTGAACGACCTGGCCACGAGCGGCGCCAGGCCAATGTATTTAAGCCTTTCCTTCATTATCGAAGAAGGTCTTTCTCTAAAAGAGCTTGAGAAGGTTGTCAACTCGGTGCGGGCGACGGCGGGGGAGGCGGGGGTGGAAATCGTCACCGGGGATACCAAGGTGGTAACTAGGGGCAGCGCCGATAAGCTGTTTATCAACACCGCCGGCGTGGGCGTAATACCCGAAGGCGTTAACATCTCCGGCAGTAACGCCAAACCGGGGGATAAGGTTATACTGAACGGGGCTATCGGCGACCACGGTATCGCCGTGGTCAGTAAACGTGAGGGCTTGAGCTTTGCCACCAAGTTAAAGAGCGATTGTGCTCCGCTGGGCGGTCTGGTGGCCGATATGCTCAAAGCCAGCCCCAATATACACGCCCTGCGCGACCCGACCCGCGGCGGGCTGGCGACCAGCCTTAATGAATTGGCGCAACAGTCAAAGGTGAGCATCAGAATCGAGGAGAAAGAGATTCCGGTGCGCGAGGAAGTTTTAGCCGCCTGCGAGATGCTCGGCTTCGACCCGCTCTATGTCGCCAACGAGGGCAGGATGATAGCCATAGTCCCGCCCGAAGACGCCGATAAAGTCCTCAAAGCCATGCACCAGAAAAAAAACGCCAACGATGCCGCCATTATCGGGGAGGTGGGGGCGGAAACGCCGGGGCGGGTGGCGATGAAGACCGTCCTGGGGTCTTCGCGTATCGTTGATATGATGGTGGGCGATTTGCTGCCCAGGATTTGTTAATATGCACGAACTGAGTATCACCCAGAGTATGCTCGACCTGGTTCTGGAGCAGGCGAAAAACGCCGGGGCTAAAGAGGTGGGCAAAATCAACCTGGTGCTCGGGGAGATGACGGGGGTGGTGGACAGAGCGGTCCAGTTTTACTTCGATTTCCTGAGCAAGGGGACGGCGGCGGAGGGGGCGGCGCTTTCTTTCAAGGTAATACCGACCACAGCCCGCTGCCGAAGCTGCGCTAAAGACTTTAAGCTGGGGGAGTTTGACTGGACTTGTCCCCACTGTCAGGGTAATAATATAGAGATTGTCGGCGGCAAGGAACTATTCGTAGAAAGTATCGAGGTGGAATAGATGGAAATAAAGGTAGTTAAGGATATAATGGGTGCTAACGACCAGATAGCGCAGAAAAACCGCCAGCTGTTCGACAGCAACCAGGTCTTCGTGGTCAACGTGATGGCTTCGCCGGGGGCGGGCAAGACCAGCCTTATCCTGGAGACTATCAAGAGGCTCAAGGGCAAGGTAAAGGTCGGCGTGGTCGAGGGTGACATCAGCTCCAGCTTGGACGCCGAAGCCATCGGCAAGGAAGGCGTTCCCGTCGTCCAGATAAACACGGGCGGGGAGTGCCACCTCGACGCCAATATGACCTCTACTGCTTTGGGCAGCCTGCCGCTGGGGGATATCGAGCTGCTGCTTATCGAGAACGTGGGCAACCTGGTCTGCCCCGCCGAGTTTAAGCTGGGCGAGGACATGAGAATCCTCATCTCCAGCACACCCGAGGGCGACGATAAGCCCTTCAAGTATCCATTGATGTTCCACGAAGCCGACGCCGTGCTCATCAACAAGATTGACCTGCTGCCCTACCTGAAGTTCGACGTCGACGCCTTTTCCAAAGCCATTAAGGGGATAAACCAGAAGGTGAAGGTCTTCCCCATATCCTGCACCACCGGCGAAGGGGTCGACCGGTGGGTTGACTGGCTGCTGGGGCAGGTCGGGGGCTAGGGTTTGGGAGGGGGTGGGGTGGTTGACGCTATTTAACAACAGGTAGTATACTCACCCATAGATTTTGACCCATATATTGCGGGAGGTAATAGTAGATGGAAAAGCAATGGCAGGAGTTGACCCCGGCGGAGAAGCAGGAAGCACTGTTTGAGCGGTGGCTTTCGCCCAAAGACCCCGAGGGGAATGACCTTAAATTCCAGAGTCCCGCCGCCGAGAAAGCCTACAAAGAAAGGGCAACCAGGTTCAAGGACGCCCTCCAGTTAAAGAAAACGCCCGACAGGGTGCCCATCCTGCCTATGCTCAGTTTTTTCCCGGCCTACTATGCCGGCATAACCCCCCGGGAAGCTATGTACGACTACGATAAGCTGGCTAAGGCCACCAAAAAATACATGCTGGACTTCGAGCCGGATGTGAACTCCGGTATCGGTATCGCCACCCCGGGCCGTGTCTTCGATATCCTTGACTACAAGCTATACGCCTGGCCGGGCCATGGAGTTTCCCCCAATCACACCTACCAGTGCCTCGAAGCGGAATACATGATGGCTGATGAATACGATGCCTTGATTCAGGACCCGTCCTATTTCTTCACCGCCACCTACTTACCGCGCATATTCGGTACGCTGGAAGCCTTCAAGATGCTGCCCAATCTGTCCACCATGCAGGAAATGCCGTTCGTCGGGCCCAATCTCATACCCTACGGGCTGCCTCCTGTCCAGGAGGCTTACAAAGCCATGCTCGAAGCGGGTAGTGAAGCCCTGAAGTGGGCGGGGGCGGTGGGTGCTTTCGGTAACGAGATGGCGACGCTGGGCTTTCCCGGCGGCTCCGGTGGTTTCACCAAGGTTCCCTTCGACGTCATCGGCGACACCCTGCGCGGCACCCGGGGGATAATGATAGATATCTACCGCCAGCCCGACAAGGTATTAGAAGCCATGGAGGCACTGACGCCTCTAATGATTAATATGGGGGTATCGGCGACGCAGATGGCGGGCAATCCGCTGGTGATGATACCGCTGCACAAGGGCGCCGACGGCTTCCTCTCCGATGAGCAGTTCAAGAAGTTCTACTGGCCTCACTTTAAAGCTCTCCTCATGGGCTTGATTAACGAAGGCTGCATCCCGTTTTCTTTCGTTGAGGGGGGCTACAATACGCGCCTGGAAATCATCCGGGACGTACCCAAGGGCACTACCTTCTGGACCTTCGACACCACCGACATGGCTAAGGCCAAGAAGGCACTGGGCGACGTTGCCTGTATCGGCGGCAATGTGCCCACCGACCTGTTGGCCGTAGGCACGCCCCAGCAGGTGAAAGACTACGTCAAGAATCTTATCGACACCTGCGCCGGGGGCGGCGGCTATATGGTGGCCAACGGTGTTGCCGCCGACGACGTCAAGCCGGAAAACTTCAAGATGATGATTGACTTCACCAAGGAGTACGGAGTCTACAAATAGTCGCTGGTTGTCCAAAGACTATATTATAGATATTAACATGTGGCCCGGAGACATTTTCTCCGGGTTACTTTTTTGGCGACGCCTTCTCGGGCTCCTTTTGATATATGGAGGTATGCGCCCCGGAGCTGTCGGCTCCCACATAGCTAAATCCGGTATTCTCGCCGACACCGTTGGGGTCAAACGCTTGCTTGAGCTTACCAAACCATACGTGGTAATTAGATACGCGTTTTCCGACCACATCAACCGGCAGGACGCCCATTGATGGCACCGCGAAGCAGTCGTCTAAGGCCCTCTTCCCCACCTTCGCCATCCATTTCTGTACGGCTTCCGACGATTTTTCGTCGTAGGGATTATACCGGCAGAATATTTCGGTGTGCCCCAGGTGCCCCTGTTCCTCTCCCCATCCGAATTGCTGCCCGTCATCGGCTATTACCAGCCCCTTCTTTATCAGGTCCCTCTTCCATATGGCCGCTTCTTCCAGCCACTTCACGTGGTTATCGTATCTCTGGCCCTGCACCATCATAGAAGAGAACATGCCGCCGGCGCGGAAGGTCTCTCTGATAGAGGCGCAGACCCTTGTGCACTGGAATAACAGGGTTGCTTCGACATCGGGGTCTTCCACCGCTTTCAGGGACTTCCCGCCGGTTTCCTTTATTATCTGCGCCAGCACCTTCTTCTTGTACTCAAAGTCCTCGTCGAAGTTGCCGGTGATTATGACCATGAAGCCGGGCCCCTGCACCTCTTTGGTGAATTTATCCAGGGTGGCAAAATCCTCTTCATTACTGGTCGTTATGTTGGAAGATACCATTGATGGACAAAAACCCATGAGCTCGAAGGCTATTTCACTTTCACCGATCTTGAGCTCGGCTTCAATCAGCTTCTCGATTGTCGGGAAGGAGAAATAGCGCACCATCATGTTCATCTCTGACGGTTTCTGGCTGAGGGTGTAGCGGGGTGATAGCCCTTCCAGCGGATATTCTGAGGGCCCCGACCAGTGATACACCTTGGTCGCCTGTTTGGTAATTACACCCCCGCCCCTGAGTATGCCTCTTAAAGACGGCCCCGGCCCGTCACCGCAGAACCACTCATCCGAAGCCCCCAGCGTCCCTATCCTGATTATCTCCCCTTCATCGGTTACCCATTCCGTCGCCAGTTCGTTTCGGTCCCCGGTGCTCGTGGTCAACCCCATATGGCCATGGCCGGACATGGCGAGGGCGGTGCAGGTAGAGCCCGACCCCTTTACGTTACAAATCATGCCCCTCTTGAACAACTCGCCCTGTAGCTCTGCCGAGATTACATAAGGCTCGACCACGGCATACATGTTTTTCTCGTTGATTTCGATGATGCGGCTCATCCTTCTCAGGTCTAAATATATGAAATCATAAGTGGGGGCGAAAAGTAACCAGCCCGTACTTTGCGCTTTGAATGGTATCTTGTGTTTGTTGCACAGCTTGATGACGGCGGCAACCTCTTCCGTGTTCCCAGGGAGGACCACGGTTATATCCGGCGAACGATAGGCGGCTTTTATGGCCGGGTCATCGGAAATATTCTCCGTCCCCACCACGTCTTCGAATTCCTTATATACAGCTTTGCTTATAGCCATGATTCATTGACCGCCTTTCTTAGATTGCCTTCTCGACCAGTTCCACGATATCGTAAACCTTGAGGCCGCTGCCGCTTGCTTTGACAGTTTCGTTGAAGTTCTTCTCGCACCAGGGACAGGCGCTAGCGATGGCTTCCGCCCCGGTAGACTCGGCTTCTTCGATCCTCTTGATAGCCGTCCACATAGCGAATTCGGGGTTGGACTGGTTAACGCCGCCCCCCGCACCGCAGCACCAGGCGTATTCCTTAATCCTGTCCATTTCGGTAAGTTTTAGACCGGGAATGCTGGCGAGCACCTCCCGCGGAGGTTCGTAAACGCCATTCGTGCCCCGCCGGTATTCCTTGGGAGGGTCAAAAACAAACTTGTAGCCCGGAATTCTCTTCCCTTTCCAGTGTATCCAGGGCTCGCCCAGTCTGCCCAGATGGCAGGGGTCATGATAGGTGACTGTCATATTCACTTTCTTGTTCAGCTTGAGTTTGCCTTCTTTAATCAGGCGGGTAAGATATTCGGTGATATGCAGCACCTCCAGATCGCCCTTGAGGTTGTATTTGTCGTAGAGTACCTTGAAGGCCTGATAGCCGTCGGCACAGCTCGTTACCAACGTTTTTACGCCGGCTTTCTTAAGCATGCCCATGTTCTTCTTGGCCTGATTAAGGAAGTCTTCTTTGTAGCCCATCTGGAAGGCCCGGCCGCCGCAGCAGCTCTCGTTTTCGTAGCCGATACCGAAGTCGACGCCGGCTTTCTTCAGTATCTTAGCCGTCGCTTTGGCCAGCTTCTGGTAGTTCTTGTCATAGCTGGCCAGGCAGCCGACATGATAATATACCCCCACCTTCTCTTTGGTGGCGTCTTTAAGCCCCAGTCCTTGGGCCCATGCGGCGCGCTTTACCCTGGCGTCCGGCACCGTCGTGCCCTGCTTGCGCAGGCTGGCGATTGCTTTGTCCAGGGTGGGGTGGGTATGCCCTTCCTCGACGCACCTGATGCGGAATTCATTGATGGGCAGGAGCACTTCCATGTCCATGGCGTATTTACAGGATATATCACAGGCGCCGCACATCTGGCAGTTGTAGACTATATCGAGGAGCTTATCGGTGTATTTAAAGCCGTTAGTCAACATTTCCTTGGCGATAAGCAGTCTGCCGCTGCCGGAGTAGGCGTGGAAGTTATATTTCGCGATGCTGGGACATGCGTCCGAATGCTCGATTCCCTTTATCTTTTGCAGGGGTATATGTTTGCAGGCCGAACACCGGCAGCACATCTCTA
>SOKR01000133.1 GCA_004375675.1 Dehalococcoidia bacterium | reverse complement strand
AGGGGGGATTTGAACCCCCACGCCTTGCGGCACATGATCCTAAATCATGCTCGTATGCCAATTCCGACACTTCCCCATATGAAAAGTCAGTAATAGTTTAGCATATTGCGTAACACTATTGTAGCTTCTTGACACCCATCGGCTAATAAGCATATCATCGTATTGCGGAGGTAAGATATGTGGCAGAAGTGTACTGAAAAGTGGCGGAAGTTGAGCACCGAGGGAAAAGCACTGTCTATAGTCGTAGCTTCGCTGGTGGTAATTTTACTCGCTTTCTCATTTTTGCCTATTATGCGGGTCCCTTACGAGGTCGAAGAAACCTATCAGGCTACGGAGACTTATTATGTCCAGGACAGCTATACCGTGGAGGAGTCCTACATCGTCACGGAGTACTATACAGACATCGAAATTTACTGTGACCAGGAACCCCCCTGCCAGGAGAATATTCCTATTGACTATACGGTAATTAGCGGGCAGGGTGTCAACTACTTTGAATTCGATGGTAGACCAGCGTGCCGAGTCGGACTGGTTATCGAGAACACGGACACCGAAAGCGGCGAATTCACCGTGGAAGCCCTGATAACGTTGCGTGGCGACCTGACCACCACCATATCGGCGTCGAATTATATAGCAGCCGGCGATACGAAAACCATCATCGCCTATTATCATGGTGAAGCTTTGAAAACCCTCTATTCCTTCAGCTACTCCGTTACAGCGCCGACAAAGCCCAACCAGTCATACCGTGAGGAAGAGGTTGCCAAAGAGCGAGAAGTAATAGAGTATGGCGAGGTCACCAAGTACGAATATACCCCCGTAGAGGTGATGGTCTTAAAGACGCGAACGGTAACCGATTATAAAAGGGTTTCCTTGCTGGACTATTTAATAAGCTACTAAGCCCTTCCGGTTGGCTATAGCTCCACCACCCCCCGGTCGGTGAGCCTGATTGCGGGTATTACCGGCAGCGCCAGAAAAGATAAGGTGGCGAACGGTGAGGATAGCTTTGCCCCCAGCTCAACGGCCACTTTCTCCAATCCCTCTAATTTATTGACCACCGTTTCCAGCGGCTCGTCGGAGAGCAGCCCGGCCACAGGCAGCGCTAAACTACTCAGGACTTTACCGCCCCCCGCCGCCACCAGCCCGCCGCGCAGTCGTTCAATCTCCTTGACGGCGGCGAATATATCTTCGTCGCTGGTGCCGACGGCGATGATATTGTGAGAATCGTGGGCGATGGACGAAGCCAGCGCCCCCCGTTTTAGCCCGAAGCCGCTAACCAGCCCCACCCCGATATTCCCCGTGGCTCTGTGCCTCTCCACCACCACCAGTTTCAGGATGTCCCTCCCTATGTCGGGGATAGTCTTTATTTTCTCCATTCGCTTTCGGGTTATTATCTGCCCGGGGATGACCTCGATGACGGGCTCGGTTCCCCCCGAAGTCGGCTTCAGTCTGTCTATGTTAAAGGGCTTGATGTTGACGCTGTCGGTCAAGCCCTGGTCGGTGGCTGGTGGGGAGAACAGGGGTTTGCCCTCTTCAGCCACCAGTTTGCCCTTATAAAAGACCATGTCAATCCGTAGTTTGGGCAGATCGCCGAGCACAATCAGGTCGGCGAAATAGCCGGGGGCTATGCCCCCCAGCCCCTCCCGGCGGAAATAGCCGGCCGTATTTATGGTCGCCAGCTGGATGGCTCGCACCGGCTCGAGCCCTAAGTGGATTGCCTTACGCACCACGGCATCGATGTCGCCGTCCCGGAGCAGGTCGGCGCCGGTGCGGTCGTCGACGACGAACATACACTGCTGCCAGCTCTTGTCGGTAACCAGGGGCAGCAGGGCTTCCAGGTTTTTCTCCGAGGAGCCTTCCCGGAGCATGATAAACATGCCCTGCCTCAGCTTCTCTTTAGCTTCGTCGAGCGCGACACATTCGTGGTCGGAGTAGATACCGGCGGCGATATAGGCGCTCAGAGCCCTGCCGCCAAGGCCGGGGGCATGGCCGTCGATAATCTTACCGCGGGCGAACTCGATTTTCTTTAGTACCGCCTCGCCGCCGCTAATGACGCCGGGAAAATTCATTACCTCCCCCAGCCCCAGGCACTCCTTCCAGCTGAGAATCTGGCGAATCTCCTCAGGACCGAGTGTTGCCCCCGAGCTCTCAAGATTGGTGGCGGGCACGCAGGAAGGCGCCATCAAAAAAAGGTTAAAGGGCAAGCGGCGGGCGCGGTTAAGTATATATTTTATCCCCTCCACCCCGCATACGTTGGCTATCTCATGGAGGTCGGTAACCAGGCTGGTGGTGCCGTGGGGCACCACGGCGCGGGCGTACTGCCCGATATCGAGCATGGAGCTTTCGGGGTGAATGTGCCCGTTGATAAGCCCGGGGGCGATATAGCGCCCCCCCACATCCACCACCTCTTTCGCCTGGTAGTCGCCCACCCCGGCGATTCTGTCCCCGCAGATGGCTATATTGCTGTCTTCGATCTCACCGGTAAAGACATTGATTATTTTAGCGTTGGCTAATAGCAGGTCGGCGGGCAACTCCCCTTTAGCCACCGATATTAAGCGTGCCAGCGCGGTTGGCATCAGCCCTCGTCCTCTATGGCGCGTATATCGGGCAGGTAGCGGAACTTCTCGTCCCAGTCGATGCCGTAGCCGACGATAAACTTATCGGGGACGGTCAGCCCCAGGTAGTCGATATTTATCTTAACCTGCGTCCGCGAGGGCTTATCCGTCAGCGAGCATAGCTTTAATGAGGCAGGCTGTTTTTCCTTTAAGTGCTTTAAGAAAAAAGCGGCGGTAAGACCGGTGTCGATGATATCCTCGACCACCAGCACATGCCGCCCCTTAATATCGCACTGGATATCCTGCACCACCTTGATTTTGCCCGCGCTTTCCTTCCCGTGGCCATAGCTGGAAAGCTGGGCGAACTCTATCTCCAGGGGGAAGTCGAGTTGGCGGACGAGGTCGGCTAAAAAGACAAAGGAGCCTTTGAGAACGGTGATTAGAACGGGGTTTTTATCGAGGTAGTCCCGCCTGATTTCAGCCGCCAGACGCTCGACGACGACGGCTATCTCCTCGGCGGTGAAGAGGACGCTGAGTTTGACTTCAGAGCTCATAACTACACGAGATTATAGCCCTTAGCTTAAGTCCTGTCCATCAGCGGTTACTGACGCTTGGTAGCGTTTACCCTGGGCATAACCACGATGTGGGGCGTCCCGGTCAGCGGGTGCACCTCCACCCTCACCGAGGCGGCAAAGACCTCGCTTATTCCCGCCTCGGTCAGGACCTGCTTTGGCGTCCCGTCGGCCCAGACCCGTCCCTCTTTGAGCAGGATTAAGCGGTCGAAGTAGAGGGCGGCCAGGTTCAGGTCGTGCATGGCGGCGACGACGGTAATCCCCCGCTCTATATTCAACCCCCGCACC
Organism: Dehalococcoidia bacterium; assembly: GCA_004375675.1. Taxonomy (GTDB): domain Bacteria; phylum Chloroflexota; class Dehalococcoidia; order Dehalococcoidales; family BS750m-G39; genus E44-bin88. The sequence goes on along the minus strand of SOKR01000133.1, from coordinate 5,553 downwards.
AGCTCCAGCATCTCCATCTGGGGGGCGATATCCAGGTGCACGGTGGGCTCGTCGAGCAGCAGCAGCTTGGGCTGCTGCGCCAATGCCATAGCCAGGATTACCTTTTGCCGCTCCCCGCCGCTCAGCTCGTCGAAACGGCGCTCAGCCAGCTCATCGATGCCCACCAGCTCCAGGGAGTTATCGACCACCTGGCGGTCGTCTTCGCTCTCCGCGGCCAGGGCTTTGAAAAAAGGTGTCCGCCCCAGCGTCACCACCTCGCTGACGGTAAAGGCAAAGGGTATGTGGAACTGCTGCGGCACCACGGCCACGTTGCTGGCGATAAACCTTCGGCTCAAATCGGTTATGCGGTTTCCGTCGAGCCTGATTTCCCCCCGGGCGGGCTTGAGGATGCCGCTGGTGAGCTTAATCAGCGTGGTCTTCCCCGAGCCGTTGGGTCCCAGCAGCCCCACCATCTCCCCCGCCTTAACGGAAAGGTTTATATCCTCCAAGACCAGCCCGTCGAAATAAGAAAAATCAACCTGGTTAATCTCTAAACCAATCATCAGAAAGCGTACTCCTTCCTGGTGCGCCGCAGCAGGTAGAGGAAGAACGGCGCGCCGATAATAGCCGTAATTACCCCCACCGGAATTTCGGCCGGAGCCATAACGGTGCGGGCGATAAGGTCGGCGATGATAACAAAAGCGCCCCCGCCCAGCGCCGCCGCGGGCAGGAGCAGGCGGTGGTCGGGCCCAAAGCTCAAGCGCATGGCGTGGGGCACCACCAGCCCGACAAAGCCGATTAAGCCGCTGATGGAAACGGCGGCGGCGGTGAGCAAAGAGCCCAAGACCAGGATAACTATCTTGTCCCTCTCCACGTTCACCCCGACATAAGCCGCCCCCTCCTCCCCCAGCGCCAGTGCGTTGAGGTGAAAGGCGAAAAAGCGGGCGAAGACAACGCCGCCGATAACCAGCGGTGCGATAACGGCCAGCTGCTCCCAGCCGGTCACCGAGATGTGCCCCAGGAGGTAGGAATAGACCGAGTGCAGGCTCAGGTGCAGGCGGTCGCTTATCGTTATCAACAACGCCATAATAGACGCCATCAGCGAGCTGACCACCACCCCCGCCAGAAGCATGCTTATAATGGGCGTCTTGCCCCCCACCCGCGCCAGGTTATAGACCAGGAAGACCGTGCCCACGGCGCCGAGGAAGGCGGCTATCGGCACCAGCCCGAAGCCCAGGAAAGCCAGGCTTATGGGCAGGAACATGGCGATAGTTGCCCCCAGCGCGGCTCCCGCCGAGGTGCCGATGATATAGGGGTCGGCCATGGGATTACGCAGCAGCCCCTGGAAGAGCACCCCCGCCGTCGCCAGCGCCATCCCCACCAAAGCCCCGCCGATTACGCGGGGCAGCCTTATCTGGAAGATTATCGTTTCCTCGGCGGCGGTCCAGGTCGTGGGGAAATCGAAAATGGCTATCTTGTTGAGCGCCATCTTGAAGATATCGGGCATGGAGATAGACACGGCACCGAAGGCGCTGGCCAGGAACAGGGCGGCGATGAGGCAGACCCCCAGCAGCGATAGAATCAATATCTTGTTGCGACGTTTCAATTCAATAAACCTGCTTATTTGATAAAAAAATCCCCTCGTCTGCTGGACAAGGGGATTATCCTCGATAACCTGCCCCCCTTTTCCGCGGAGGCGAATGGAACCGGGGTTGGTGTTCTGACTTATGAGGTCGAAGCCTCAATTACAGCAGGCGGGACTGTGGCGGATTCGCACCGCTCTTGCCTTCCGTTTAAGCCCTCGCTCTCGCTCGGGCACCCCTCACCTATTCAATTTTAATAGAGCATAGCAAAACGGCGAGGCGAAGTCAAACCGTTGGCCTTTGGATTCATTTAGGCTTGGTGCTGGCCGAGATGGTCTTGGTCTGCTACCTGGTTATATTCTTCACCTTAATCTTCGGCAGCAGTTCTTCCACGTCGGCTCGGCGGGCCAGCTCCGTGCCCGGGGTCAAAACGGCGGCAGTGCCCAGGGCTACCGCCAGTCGGCAGGCTTTGGTCAACGGCTCTTCCCCCGCCAGCTTCAGGGAGAGCCCGGCAATGGTGCAATCGCCGGCGCCCACCGTGCTCTTTACCTTTACCTCGGGCGGAGTTACCTTAAGCACCGTGTCCTTGGTGGCGGCGATAATGCCGTCCTTGCCCCGCGAGATAACGGCTATTTCAATGCCCATCTCGACTATGTCGCGGGCCGCCTTGATGATGGCGGCTTCGTCGGGCAGCTCCCTCTTCAGCAGCCCCTCCGCCTCCCGCACGTTGGGTTTAATCAGGTAGGGCTTGGCTTTCACCCCCTCGGCCAGCCACTGGCCGTCGGCATCCAGTATAGTCCTCACCCCGAAGCCTTTAGCCTCTATGGCTATAGAATAATAGACATTATTGGGGATGCCGGGCGGCGCGCTACCCCCCACCACGATTAGATTGGGGCTGGGGCGGAGGCGCTGCATCTTCCGCTGGAACCTGGCGAACTCACCCTTGGTAATGTGGGGACCAGGGGCGTCAATTCTGGTCTGGTGGTTGGTCTGACTGTCGGTGATAATAAAGTTGGTCCGGGTCTCCCGCTTGATGGGGGTGAAGCTGAGGGGCACCCCTTCCTCATCGAGGAATATTTCCACCGCCCGGCCCACGGCGCCGCCGATGAAGCCGTAGGCTATAGTCCTGCCCCCCATCTCGTGGATAGCCCGCGAGACATCTATGCCCTTCCCCCCCGCGTAGCGGTGCAGCCGCGACCAGCGGTTAGGCCCGTCCACTACCAGCCCGTCCACGGTAAGGTGTTGGTCGAGGCTGGGGTTAAGGGTTATGGTGGAAATCAGAGCGTTGTTCATCTCAGTATTGCTGGTACCATCCTTCGGCGGTCTCAGCCAGTTCGTCTTGGGCGAGCCCCAGCTTCTTATACCAGGGCACGGCGTGTTTGGCGGCTATCTCGGTCAATTTCTTTAACCTGTCTGCTCCCACCGTCTTTAGTATCTTAGCCCTTTCCTTGGGGTCGTCGATGTTCATTGCCTCCTGCCAGATAGCCCGCCCGGCCAGAAAGCCCGAAGCCCCGCCCCGGCAGGCGATTTCAACCTGCTGGCAAAAGACCTCGAAGCTCACCCCCGCGCTTAAGACCACCCAGGGCACCGACGACGCCTTATCCAATTTCTGGCAGATGTCGATAAGTTTAGCCTTGTCCTGGTTATAGCGCAGGTCGCTGGGAAACTCGGATTTTAGCATATCCACAGGCAGGGCGGTGATATGCTGGGTGGTCTTGGGCACCAGTTGCTCCTTGGCGGCGGCGAACTGGGCCGGGTTTTTCGTCTCCTCACCCAGCGGGTAGCTCAAAGGCTCGATAACGAAGGGGATGTCGTACTTTTGACATTCCTGCCCCACCGTCTCCACCAGCTCCATCAGCTTGTTAGCCAGCTCAATCAGGTCGGGGCGGTAGTAAATAAGAAACTTGACCGCCGAGGCGCCCATCCGCTTAATCTTCTCCACGCTCCACCCCTCCTCTAGCTCGGTCATGCGGAATTCCGAAGGGCCAGTGTAGCCCGAGGCTTCCAGGCTGACCAGCAGCCCCGTGCTCTTGGGCAAAGCGCCGTGGCTGATGGACTGCGCCGCCCCAAAGAGGGGGTCGAGCAGGACGGCGCTGGCGTGGGGGGCGAGGTGGGTGCAAAGCTCCAGCTTGCGCTGGGCCATTTCCTCGTAGCTGGTGCCCCCCTCGACTACGTGCCCCCCCTCCATCATGCGGCTCAACGAGCGGCGGTGGTCCATGGCACATATGTTAAAAACGCCGTCGTTATTAGCCAGCTCCTGCAGGCCCCTCAGCTTACCGATAGTCAGCTTCTTCATAAGTTCTATCTGGCTATTATGGAGCAAAAAACAGCTTTAATCAAGACTTTGTGCCAAATAGTTTTGATTAGCCCTACCCCCCAGGTTTTTCTTCCCACCCAATACCCACCCTACAGAGGTGTCACCTCTATAGACTTCTCGCCCCGCCTCCTCGAGTTCTAATGTCATTGCGAGGAAAGTAATGACGAAGCAATCTCCTCTCTTGTGCCCTTATCCCTCCCCAGGTTGTTTTTCCCACCCTACAGGGGTTAGACCCCTGTTATCCCCTTATTTTTGGGGTGTTTAAGAGGGGCGTAGCCCCTCTTTACCTTAAAAGGGTGGCGGGTGGGAATAGATAAAGTAGGGGTGGGGTGGCGAGTCCCCCCAAAGGAATTCTAGAGGGTGAATACCCTCTAAGGGTGGGTAGGGTGGGACAGAAAGACCTCCGCTAAACAAAGGGGAAGGGGAAGAAAGAATACTAGGGTGTTTGTCTTTGCCACTAGTGGGGGTTATAATTGATTGACATTTTAGTGGAGTTAAGAATCTTGCCTTGGTTCTATCATGTCTGCAAACTAATCGTCAGGGCGTTTTTTAGGCTCTTTACCCGCTGGCGGGTCGAGGGCAGGGAGAATGTCCCCCCTAAAGGCGCGGTGCTGGTGGTAGCCAACCACATTCATGCTGTCGACCCGCCCCTGCTCGGCGTCAGCCTGGGCAGGCAGGCCATCTTTATGGCTAAAGAAGAGCTCTTTCATTCCCGCTTCCTGGCTTACTTCTTGGGCGGCCTGGGCTCCTTCCCGGTGTACAGGGGCAAGCTGGATAGAAAGGCAATACGCCAGTCGGAGCGCGTTCTGGCGGAAGGAGGCGTGTTGGTGATGTTCCCCGAGGCAACCAGGAGCCAGAACGCCCAGCTTCAGTCGGCTCTCCCCGGCTCGGCGCTGTTCGCCAGCCGTCACGGTGTGCCCGTCCTCCCCGTGGGCATCGCCGGTACCGAAAAGCTTAAGAAACCATTCTGGATGTTTCGCCGCTCCCGGATAACGGTTAGTATCGGCAAGCCCTTCTCTCTCCCCAAAGCGGGCGGCAAACTAACCAAAGATAAGCTTGCTGAGCACACCGAGCTTATTATGCGGCGCATCGCCGAACTTCTCCCCCCCGAATATCGGGGGGTCTATGGGGAAGGGGCAAGAAGTGAGGATTGAAAAGACCAGAGAGATTGGCTTTTGCTTCGGCGTCAAGCGCGCCGTCGAGATACTGGAGAAGGTCTGCCGTGAGCGGGGTGGGGTGGAAACGCTGGGAGCGGTGGTGCATAACCAGCAGGTGCTGCAAAGGCTGGCGGGCATCGGGGTCAAGGTAGCTAAAGATATCGACGATATAGAGGGCAAGGCGGTGGCGATCAGCTCCCACGGCGTTGCCCCCGAAGTAGAGGAGAAGATTAAGGCGCGCAAAATCGATATCGTCGACACCACCTGCCCCTTCGTTCACCGCCTCCAGGCCGCCGCCCGCAGGTTAGCTCAGGCCGGTTTCCTGGTCGTTATCTACGGCGATGCCGACCATACCGAGGTCAGGGGCGTCCTCGGCTGGGCGGAGGGGAAGGGTCTGGCTACCCTTGACGAAAAGGACATCTTCAAGCTGGAGCCTTTGCCCCGCCGTATCGGCGTCCTCTCTCAGACCACCCAGATACCCGCCGATTTCGTAAACTTTGTCAAGAAGCTCATCGAC
>SOKR01000123.1 GCA_004375675.1 Dehalococcoidia bacterium | reverse complement strand
ATGGATATCGCCATGCCAAAGCTCAACGGGGTGGAAGCCACCAAGCAGATAAAGAAGCTTCAGCCTTCCATAGCCGTGCTGATACTGACCGCCTATGATTACGACCAGTACATCTTTGCTCTTCTGGAGGCGGGGGCGGCCGGCTATTTGCTTAAAGGGGTGAAGGTGCGGGAGCTGATTGACGCCATCAGGGCGGTTTATGCCGGCGAGTCGGTGCTGCACCCCGTGGTCGCCCGCCGGGTGGTGGACCGCCTGATATCCCCCAAGAGCAGCGAGACCCCGGCCATCGAGCCTCTGAGCGAGCGTGAGATGGAGGTATTGAGGTTAGCTGCCACCGGCGTGAGCAATAAGGATATCGCCCAGCAGCTTTTCCTCAGTCCGCGCACGGTGCAGGTGCACATGGGGAACATCTTTAATAAGCTGGGGGTGGCTTCGCGCACGGAAGCGGTATTATACGCCTTGCGAAAAGGCTGGCTTACCTTGGAGGACCTGCCCTGAGCTTCGCTTGAACCAGTTGGGAGTCGTAGATATGCCTCCGTTATCAAGTCGGGTGTCAAAGGTTATGGCTAACCACCGTTTCTGGCTGGTGGTGGCGCTGTTTGCCCTGGGCGTGGTCCTGCACTACCCGCAGCAGATACTGGGCACGGAATCATCTTCGCTGCTTTCCTCCCTGGGCCTGACCCGTCACGCCGTGGAGCGGGTTTTCCTGCTGCTGCCGGTGACCTACGTGGGCCTCGTTTTCGGGCTGAAGGCGGGACTGGCCAGCCTGGGGGTGGCGCTGGCCATTATGCTGCCCCGGGCTATCTGGGTCTCCTCAAGCCCGCCCGACGCCATCTTCGAGAGCGTGGGGATTATCATCATCGGCGGGGTGGTCAACCTTTGGTTCCACTTCCACCGCCGCGATATCGCCCGGCGCAAGAGCGCGGAGGCGATGCTGACCAAGATTATCGACGGCTCTTCTATCCCGGCGTTTGTGGTCAATAAGCAGCACGTAGTCACTCACTGGAACACGGCGCTGGAGTCCCTTTCCGCGATAAAAAAGGGGGAGATAATCGGGACGGACGAGCAGTGGCGGGCGTTTTACCCCGAAAAGAGGCCGGTTATGGCCGACTTGATTGTGGATGGGGTTAAGCCAGCCAAGATAGCCGAGCACTACGGGGGTAAATACAAGAAATCCGGGCTGATTAAGGGCGCCTATGAAGCCGAGGACTGGTTTCCGGCGCTGGGGGGGGAGGGGCGGTGGCTTCACTTTACGGCCAGTCCTATCCAGAACGACCTCGGCCAGGTCATCGGGGCGATAGAGACGCTGGAGGATGTTACCGAGCGGAAGCAGGCGGAGGAGGAATTGCGTAGGGCACGAGACTATCTGGGTAGCCTATTACAGTATGCCAATGCACCTATCATTGTATGGGACAGAGACCAGCGGATTACTATCTTTAATACAGCCTTCGAGCAACTGACGGGATATATTGCTGAGGAGGTAGTAGGGCAGCCGTTGAGCATGCTCTTCCCTGAAGCAAGCCGGGACGAATCGCTGACCAAGATTAGGCAAACTTTGGGTGGCGAATACTGGGAGTCGGTGGAGATCCCGATTCTTCTCAAAGATGGAGAGAGCCGAATAGCCCTCTGGAACTCAGCAAACATCTATGATAAGGACGGTAAGACACTTCTAGCTACTATTGCCCAAGGGCAGGATATCACTGAGCGCAAGAGTGCAGAGGAAAATCTACGCTACTATTTGCAGGAGATTACCAAGGCTCAGGAAGAGGAGCGCCGGCGTATCGCCCGAGAGCTTCACGATGACACAGCTCAGGATTTGGTAGTGCTCTCACGCGAGCTGGATAGCTTCGTTGTTTCAGCGATTAATCATCTTTCCGTAGAGGACATTTCATATGTAGAGAGGCTGCGGCAACAAACTGAACATATATTAGATGGGGTACACCGTTTTAGCCAAGACCTGCGACCATCTGTATTGGATGACCTGGGCCTTGTGCCGGCGCTGGAATGGCTGACCTCCGACCTGACCGAGCACTTCGGGATAGCGGTGGAGATGAAGGTGGTGGGTTCGGTGCGCCGCTTTCCTCCCGAGATGGAGCTGGTGGTGTTCCGTATCGCCCAGGAGGCGTTAAGGAATGTCTGGAAGCACTCGGGGACATCTAAGGCCCGCGTCACGCTGAAATTCGGCGACGATAAGGCCGTCCTGACCGTCGAGGACGAGGGCAAGGGCTTCGAGCTGCCGGCGAGGATTGGCGACCTGACCGTTGCCGGTAAGCTGGGCTTGGCCGGTATGCAGGAGCGGGCGCAGCTCATCGGGGGGAAGCTGAGTTTGCGGTCCGAGCCGGGTAAGGGGACGACGCTGACGCTGGAAATCCCGGTATAGTAGCCGTTAGCTCTAGCCATATGAAGAAAAAACTGCTATATTAGTGGTTGTATATGCGTTGCGCCATTATTGCTGATATTCATGCCAATCTGGCGGCTCTGACGGCGGTACTGGTCGATGTTAAGCAGCGGGGGGGTGTG
>SOKR01000112.1 GCA_004375675.1 Dehalococcoidia bacterium | reverse complement strand
CCCTGGGAAACTGGGGTCGAGGGTTCGAATCCCTCCCCCTCCGCCACCGATAAAAAATGAGCAACAAGGTTAACGACTATATTAACCGGCAGGGGTCGCCGCAGAAAGAGATCTGCCAACGCTTAAGAAGGCTTATTCTCAAGACTATTCCCGACATCCAGCGCCACAGCTGACTACTATGCCCCTTGAATTAAGAGAATAGAACCATGCCTAAATATCATATATGGACCATCGGCTGCCAGATGAATAAGGCGGAATCGGAACGGCTGGGCAGTTTTTTCGAGGAGTTGGGCTATGAAGCCAGCGCCAGCGTTAATGAAGCCGAACTGGTGGTGCTCAATAGCTGCGTGGTGCGGCAGAGCGCCGAGAACCGCGTGGTCAACAAGCTGGATAACCTCAAAGCGCTAAAGAAAGCGCGCCCCGATATGACTCTGGCCGTCACCGGCTGCCTGGTCAACGCCGACACCAGCAAGCTCGAGGAACGCTTTCCCCACGTCGATTACTTCTTTAAGCCCGGAGACCATCCCCAGTGGTTGGAAAGCCCCCGGGAGCCGGTACTCCCCAGGCAACCGAATGTCGCTGCCTATGTTCCCATCATCCAGGGGTGCGACAACTTCTGCAGCTATTGTATCGTGCCCTACCGCCGGGGGCGGGAGAAGAGCCGAACGGTAGCCGAAATCGTGACCGAGGTGGGGGAGATGGTGGGGCGGGGGGCAAAAGAGGTTACCCTGCTGGGGCAGAATGTTGATTCGTACGGGCATGACCTGCCGGGCAAACCCGACCTGGCTGATTTACTCTACGAGCTGAATGATATTGACGGGCTGTTGCGGATCCGTTTTCTGACCAACCACCCCAAGGACATGAGCCTGAAGCTGGTGGAGGCGGTGGCTTCTTTAGATAAGGTCTGCGAGCAGCTAACTTTGCCGGCGCAGTCGGGGAGCAACGAGATTCTGGAGGCGATGGGGCGGGGCTATGACGCCGAGCACTACCGCCGGCTTGTTGCTGAAATAAGAGCTAAAATACCCGAAATAGCTTTGAGCACCGACGTCCTGCTCGGCTTTCCCTCGGAGACGGAAGCTCAGTTTAAGGATACCGCCGATTTGCTATCCGAGCTAAATTTTGATACAGTCCATATAGCCGCTTACTCGCCGCGACCGGGGACCTTCGCCGCCAGGAAACTGGCCGACAATATTCCCCCCGCCGAAAAGAAGCGGCGCGTCGAACACCTCGAGCGGTTACAGGAGAAAATCGCCCGCGGGATTAACGCCCGCCTGAAGGGCAAGACGGTGGAGGTGCTGGTGGAAGGGGAAAAGGGGGGGAGGTGGTGGGGTCGCACCCGAACCGATAAACTGGTATTCTTCAACGACAGCCGCGACTGTCGGGGAAAACTGATAAAAGTAAGGGTCGAGAAAACAAGTCCCTGGTCACTCCAGGGTATAGTTGAAGGTTAAACTATAATTAGGAGGCAAAATGAAGCGGTCTAAAATTCTGGGCTTAGTGCTAATTGTCGCCGTGCTCGCCACCATGGCGCTGCTGGGCGGCTGCATCCCTACCGACACTGAAGGCGGCGGCACCAGCACCATCTACATGATCGTCTTCCTGGTGCTGATTTTCGCCATGTTCTACTTCCTGATGATTCGTCCCCAGCGCAAGAGGCAGAAAGAGCACCAGCATATGATGGAGGAGCTGAGGAAGGGAGATAAGGTAATTACGGCGGGCGGCATCTACGGAGTGGTTGAAAACGTCAGCGAGGATAGCATCGTCATCAAGGTGGAATCGGGATCGACACTGAGGCTGGCCAAGAGCAGCGTCGCCATAAAGCGAGAGATGTAGGATTTTTATCCGGCCGGCTTACGGCGAGCCAACCCGTGAGCGGCCAGCAAGCGCTCGTCAGCTAAAATATGGCGGGTGTTGCCGTCGGCGACTACTTTGCCGCCATCAAGAATGATTGCCCGCGGGCAGAGCGCCTCGACCAGCTCCAGGTCGTGAGAGGCGATGACCTTGGTTATCTCCAGCCCTTTGAGCAGCTCGATGAGCGACCACTTGCTGCCGGGGTCGAGGTTGCTGGTGGGTTCATCGATAACCAGCACCTCGGGATTCATAGCCAGTACCGTGGCGATGGCGATGCGTTTCTTTTCGCCGAGGCTGAGGTGGTGGGGCGAGCGCTTTTCGTAGCCCCCCATCCCCACCCATTCCAGGGCTTTAGCCACCACTTCGCGGACCTGCGCCTCGTCGTAGCCCATATTGAGGGGGCCGAAGGCGATATCGTCGAAGACAGTCGGGGAGAAGAGCTGGTCGTCGGGGTTCTGAAAGACCAGCCCCACTCTGCCCCGCACCCACTTCAGGTTCTTATCGTTTATGGCCTTGCCCAGCACCCTGACCGCGCCGTCGCTGTGGAGGATGCCGTTGAAGTGCAAAAGCAGCGTGGACTTGCCGGCGCCGTTGGGGCCGATGAGGGCTACCGTTTCCCCCCGATGCACCGCCAGGCTGACGCCGCTCAGCGCGGGCTGGCCGTCGGGGTAGCCGAAGCTAAGGTTATCGACGCTTAGAATCTCTGTCACATCTCTCCTTATAGATACCACAGGTTTAACACTATAGCCAGGACCAGGATTAAGCCCAGGGTCATGGCGAAGAAAAAGTCCCGCTGGCCGAAAACGGGGTTTCCCAGGGTGCGGGTCTGCCCGTCGAAGCCGCGAGCCATCATCGCCGCATAGACCCTCTCGCCGCGCTCGTAGCTGCGGATAAAGAGGGTGCCGACCATGTTGCCCACGGTGCGTATTTGCCTTAAGCGCCCGCCGCCCAGGTTGCGGCTGTCCCTGGCCTGCTTCATCCGCATCACTTCGTCGACGAGGACGAAGATATAGCGGTACATAAAGGACATAATCATCACCATGACGCGGGGCAGGCGCAACTGTTCCATGCCCCGGAGCAGCTGGGAGAAGCGGGTGGCGGCGGTGAGCAGAATCAGGCTGAGTATGGAGAGCCAGGCCTTAGCCAGGATGTTCAGGAGTACCTGGATACCGCTGTGGGTAACCGTTAGCTGCCAAAGCCAGATGTTGTAGCTGCCGGCCACCTCCCCCTCCTTAAAGAAGGGAATGAAGATGGCAATCATGACGACGAAGGGGATGATTACCAGCGAGCGTTTCAGGACATAGAGGACGGGCACCCGCGATATGATAATCAGGGTCGCCACCAGGACGAAGTAGAGGGCGAACGCCTGCCACTGGCTCACGGGCGTGAGCACCACCACCAGGATAAAGCACAGGGTGGTAATCAGCTTGGTGCGCGGGTCGAGCCGATGGATAAGGCTGTTCCCCTCGCTGTACTGGTCGAGAAAGCTGTGCTTCACGCCGTCCGCCTTTTTCTGGTTTTCAATAGCCAGGCCAGCCCGTAGGCGGCGCCGAAGAGGACGAGGGTGCCGATTATCCCGGCCAGTATGGTGGCCAGGGCTTCGTTTTCTATGCCGGGAAAGACATAGTCGGCGATAACCTGATAGGGGGCGTCCTGCCCCAGCCCGATAAAGCCTGCGTCCTCAGCCACTCTTTCCAGCCCGTCGGGCGAGGACGACGCCAGGGGCGCCAGGCAGGCTACCACCAGGCAAATAGCTAATGCAATCAGCCACCACTTCGATTTCATATTTTCAACTCCCGTTTATTAAGTACGTTGTAGCTGTAAAAGGTCGGCGCGGGTGGCCAGCACCAGGCCGAGCACCGCCCCGGTAATCAGCCCCTCGCCGATGCCGATAAGGGCGTGAACGCCCGCCATCGCCGGCAAGACCACCCCGAATGGGGACGAGCCCGAGAGCGCCAGCTCGATGGCGCAAAAGATGGAAGCCAGGAACACCGAGAACCAGGCGGCGACGAAGCCGCCGATGAGGGTGCCCCTGCGGTTGGCGCCCGCCAGCCAGGTTACCAGCTTGTAGATGTAGTAGGCGCTGAAGCTGGCGACGATGCCCATGTTGAAGATGTTAGCCCCCAGCGCCAGCAGCCCGCCGTCCTGGAAGATGAGGGACTGGGCGATGAGCACGCAGCTCATTATTAAGACCGCCGCCCAGGGGCCGAGCAGTATCGCCGCCAGAGCCGCGCCGATAACGTGCCCCGAGGTGCCGCCGGCGACGGGGAAGTTGAGCATCTGGGCGGCAAAGATGAAGGCGGCCAGTATGCCCATCAGGGGCACCTGCTTTTCCCCCAGCTTCTTGCCCACTATCCTGACCGCGCCGCCGATACCGCCCGCCGACACGGCACAGGTGGTCGCCACCGTGGCGGCGTTGAGGAAACCGTCTGGAATGTGCATTTCGTTCCCCTTCCACTAATTGCTATTCAATGCAATTGCAACTGGATGCAATAGCTGGTCAAAAAAATTAGCCCCCACACTTGCCGCAGCGCCCGAAGATAGCCAGGTGCCTCAGGTCGGCTTTGAAACCATACTCCCGTAATAAGGCATCTTTGAGCGGGGTGAGCACGGCTTCGTCAAGGTCGGTTATGCCGCCGCACTCCTGGCAGACCAGGTGATGGTGGTGGCCCTTGCCCACCGGGTGGTACCTCACCCTGCCCTCGTCGAAGTCGGTCTCGGTGACCAGCCCCAGCTTCTTGAGCAGTTCCAGGGTGCGATAGACCGTCGAGATGTTGACGTGGGGGTATTTAGCCATCACCTGGGCGTAGATTTCCTCGGCGCTGATGTGGCCGTCGCTGTGCTCAATAGCGGCGATGGTCATCAGCCGCTGGGGAGTAAGCCGATAGCCTTCCTCGGTTAGCTTTTTGACGATATCTCCGGAATGGCTCATCTTTCGGGGGGTATTATAACAGAGGTTTCGGCTTATTGCAAGGTTTTGCAATTACAAACATTTGCAACAGGGTCGCTAGCGCTTGTCGCGGCTGTCGAGCATGATGGTGACGGGGCCGTCGTTGTGGATTTCGACCTGCATATACTGCTGGAAGCGGCCTGTTTGCACTTTCAGCCCGCTGGCTTTAGCCTCATCGACGAAGTGCTCGAATAATTCTTCCGCCCGGGGGGGCGGGGCGGCTTCGGTGAAGCTGGGGCGGCGTCCCTTCCTGGTGTCGGCGAGCAGGGTGAACTGGCTCACCAGCAATAGCTCGGCCTTGATATCCAGAGCGGAGAGGTTGAACCTTTCGGCTTCATCGGCAAAGATGCGCAGGTTGACCAGCTTTTGCGCCAGGTAATCGGCGTCCTTGGGGCCGTCGCCTTCGGCGACGCCGACAAAGACCACCAGCCCCCGCCCGATGCTGCCCACCACCTCTCCATCAATGCTGACCGAGGCGCTGGTGACTCTTTGCAAGAGGGCTTTCACTTCTTTTTGCCTTTTTCCTTGCCCCCGTCGCCCGATTCGAAGCTACCCTTGCCCATGTCGGGGGGTTTTTTGCGGCTGTCGGTGATATAGAAACCACTCCCCTTGAAGATAACCGGGGCGGAGTGGATAACGCGGCGCAGCCTGTCCCCGCACCGGGGGCACTTGGCTATGGGCTTGGCGTCGAAACCCTGCTTCTTCTCAAAGCGGTGATGGCAGGCATCACACTCGTACTCATAAGTAGGCATAAATCAACCTCATGGGTGTATTTCTAAAGCTATTTTACCGTAATCGGGTACATCAAGGCAAAATTTCAGCCGTTGAGGGAGAGTTTAGCCGCCGCCTCCAGCGCCTCGCCGACGATGAAGAGTGAGCCCGCCAGGCATACCAGCTCTTTTTTTCCGGCCATAGCCAGCGCCTGAGAGAGCGCCGAGGGGACGTCCTCGGCGATAAGGGCTTTTAGGCCGTGGCGGGCGAACTCGGCGGCCAGGGGCGCGGGTGCCATCGCCCGGGGGTGGCGGGAACGGGTGACAATCACCCGGTCGAAGATGGGGACCAGCTCGGCGACGACGCCGGCGATGTTCTTATCGTCCGACGCCCCCATCACCAGGATTGCCCGCTCGAAGTCGAAGTATTGTTTGAGCGCCTTTTTCAGGCCGCGGGCGGCATCGATATTATGGGCGCCGTCAACGACCAGGGGTGGATTTCGGCGCAGGACCTGAAAGCGGCCGGGCCATGCCAACTGCTTGAAGCCTCCGGCGATTTTTGGGGCGGGGATATCGAAGCCCCCGTCGGCTAAGACCTCCAGGGCGGCGACGGCGGTGGCGGCGTTGATCAGCTGGTGCTCGCCGAGAATGGGGATAGAAAGCTCGTAATTGCCCTTTCTCCCCTCCACCTTTAGCTGCTGCCCGTCCAGATCGGAGCCGAGGCTCCGCCATTTGATATCTTTGCCCACGACCAATAGCTTTGCCCCGCGCTCGGCGCAGGTCTGGCGGATTACTTGAGCCGCTTCGGGGGGCTGGGGGGAAATCACCACGGGGATATCGGGCTTGATGATGCCGCACTTCTCAGCGGCGATTTCGGCAACGGTGCTGCCCAGGACATCGGTGTGGTCGAGGCCGATGGTGGTGATAATTGCCACCAGGGGGGTGATGACGCTGGTGGCGTCGAACTTGCCCCCCATCCCCACCTCCAGCACCTGGAACTTGACCCCTTTTTGCCCGAAATAGGCGAAGGCCATACAGGTAAGGAACTCGAAGGTGGTGAGCTGCCCGTAGGTGGCTTTCTCATTGACCGCCTCCACATAGGGTTTGAGGTCGGCGACCAGTTGCGCCAGCTCGGCTTCGGAGATAAGCTCGCCGTCAACGCGGATGCGCTCCCGCCAGCTGTGGAGGTGGGGGGAGGTGTAAAGCCCGGTGCCGTAGCCGGCGGCGGTGAGCGCCGCCGCCACCATAACCGCCACGCTGCCCTTACCGTTGGTGCCGGTGATATGCACCGAGCCGGCTTTTTTATGGGGGTCGCCCAGAAGAGACAGTAGCTCGTCGACACGCCTGAGGTCGTAGAAGGCGGGGTCGTGGGGCATGCCTATCTTTTCGTAGTCGGTGTAGCTGTTGATATAGTCTATGGCCTGCTGATAATTCATTGAGGCTAATTATATCACTGCCGCTTGGGGGGCAACAAACAGACTCTTGACCTGACTGCACTTGGCTGATATTATCAACGCAGGGGGTAAAGAGGTGAATTTCAACGAAAAGCTGAAGAACGCCATGAAGATGAACCAGAGCCTGCTCTGCATCGGGCTCGACCCCGACCTGGAGCTGATGCGGGAGGGGATGAGTGTTTCCAAATTCAACAAGGCCATCATCGACGCCACCGCCGACCTGGTCTGCGCCTACAAGCTCAACCTCGCCTTTTACGAAGTACTGGACAAGGGGATGGAGAGCTTAAAGCGCACCGTCAGGGCCATACCCAAACATATCCCCATAATCGGCGATTGCAAGCGGGGCGATATCGGCAACACCGCCAAAGCCTACGCTAAAGCCATGTTTTCCCTCCACGGCTTCGACGCCGTCACCGTGAGCCCCTACATGGGCTTCGATTCCATAGAGCCTTTTATCGACTACTGGGAGAAGGGGGTATTCGTCCTCTGCCGCACCTCTAACCCCGGTGCCGAAGATTTCCAGAGCCTACCCTTCATCCTGGACGGCAAGGAGGTGCCCCTCTTCGAGATAGTCGCCCTCAAAGCCGAACAGTGGAACAAGAAGGGCAAGGGCCATAATATCGGGCTGGTGGTGGGCGCCACCCACCCCGAAGAGCTGAAGCTGATAAGGCACCATCACCCCAAGATGCTGCTGCTGATACCCGGTATCGGCGCCCAGGGGGGAGATTTGACCTCGGCCGTCCGTAACGGGGTCGATGCCTGGGGGCGGGGGGCGATCTTCAGCTCGTCGCGGCAGATAATCTACGCTTCCAAGAGGCGGGACTTCGCCCAGGCCGCCCGTCAGGTCGCCCTATCACTGAGAGACGAGATTAAACACCTCGCCACCACGCGCAAGAAATAAAGCCGCAACCTTAACACCGGGGTTTAGCCATGGTTATGGAGATAAAGCTGGGCGATATCGTACGCCTAAAAAAGAAGCACCCCTGCGGCAGCGACCAGTGGCGGGTGGTGAGGCTAGGGGCGGACATCGGTATTAAGTGCCTGGGGTGCCAGCGGCGGGTGCTGCTGGAACGGCCTGTCTTCGAGCGGCGGGTTAAAGAATTTATCTCCAGAGGCGATTAATAGTCTAATAATCGGGCACAAGTAGGGGGCAAAAAATGAAGATGCGTTTTCTGGGCAAAACGGGTGTCAAGGTCTCCGAGCTATGTTTCGGGACGATGACCTTCGGGGGGCGGAGCTTCTTCAAGTACGTCGGGCAACTGGGGCAGAAGGAAGCCAATACACTGGTGGATATGTCGCTGGAGGCGGGGATAAACTTCTTCGACACCGCCGATGTCTATTCCCAGGGGCTTTCCGAGGAGATGCTGGGCAAGGCGCTGGGCAAACGAAGAAAGGACATTATCCTGGCCACCAAGGTCCGGGGCAAGATGGGGCCGGGGCCCAACGATGTCGGGCTTTCCCGCCACCATATCATCGAGGCGTGTAACGCCAGCCTGAAGCGGCTGGGCACGGATTATATCGACCTTTACCAGGTCCACAACTTCGACCCCGACACGCCGCAGGAGGAGACGATGCGCGCCCTCGACGACCTGGTGCGCCAGGGGAAGGTGCGCTACATCGGCTGCTCCAATTATTCGGGCTGGCAGCTGATGAAAGCCATGGCCATCTCCGATAAGCGCGGCTGGGAAAGGTTCGTCACGCTGCAGGCCTTATACTCATTGCTGGCGCGCGACCTGGAAAACGAGATGGTGCCGCTATGCCTGGACCAGGGGATGGGCATCCTGGTCTGGAGCCCTTTGAGCGGCGGCTTCCTCAGCGGCAAATATCGTCGTGGAAAGCCTCAACCCAAGGGCACCCGCCTTAGTGGGCCGCAGCCGAGATTCCTGCAGCTCGACGAGGAAAAGGGGTTCGACATCGTCGAGGAGCTGGACAAGATCGCCAAGGCGCATAACGCCACCGTGGCCCAGGCGGCGCTCAACTACCTGCTGGCCAAAGAGGGAGTATCTTCGGTCATCATCGGCGCGCGGACACCGGAGCAGCTGGCCGACAACCTCAAAACAACCGACTGGGAAATGAGCGCCGAAGAGGTGAGCCGGCTCGACGAAATGAGCCAGCCCGTGCCTGTCTATCCCTACTGGATGCAGGCCATGCCGCCGCCCGAATAAGCCA
>SOKR01000031.1 GCA_004375675.1 Dehalococcoidia bacterium | reverse complement strand
TCCAGCGTTCTAAAATGGCTAAAATGTAGCTCTTTTTACGTATGTTTTGGTTAACAGCTTCCTTGATTGCATCTCTAATCCAGCTTTCGGGATAGACTTTGAGGGCATCACGCAGCTCTTCAGCAATCATCGGGGTGAGCATGCCGATGTTCTGTTCGTAAAGGGTGAAAATATCGGGCGGCTCCTCGGCGTCAATCAGGGCGGGCTCTTTTAGTTTAAGTCCGCTCAACTTAAGCTCACCAGCTTGAATCTTAGCCATGGCCTGCCTGCCTCGCTCGTCGTTGACCAGGTAGATGTCCTCGGTCTGGCCGTCCCGGTCCAGCGCCAGGTGAAGGATAGTCCCCCGCCGGGTAGCCATTTCCAGGGCGTTACGCAGTGCCTCAGCTGGCGGTCCTTTCACTTCTTTAAGGCTGCTCATCAGGCTCTTGTTAGCCAGAAGCTCCTGGTAGCTGGTAAAGCGGGGATAGCCCCGCTTCTGGTAGAGCGCCTGAAAAATATGGAGGGTTGTTTTCAGCTCAGCGATATCACTAATCTGGGGCAGCAGCGCGCTGAAGAAAGCGTTGGGCACGGCGGTAAACTGCGACTTAGCCGGGAAACCTTTAAATTGCTCCATAGTCACCTAAACCGATACGAGTCTTATAATAAGCTCAGTTCTTCGTTGGTAATATTGTCAAACTTAGCCATCTTGGGTTTGAAAAGCAGCTTGACCTCACCGGTGGGGCCGTTGCGGTGCTTGGCGATAATGATACTGGCCGGTGGCGGGAAGCTTTCTCCGGGGTGTTCTCGTTCCCAGTCCTCTTTGCTGGGGTAGTAGTATTCGTCGCGGTAGACAAAGACAACGACATCAGCGTCCTGCTCGATGCTACCGCTCTCACGCAGGTCGGACAGCTGGGGTTCGTGGGATGCCCGTCCCTCCGGGGCACGGCTGAGCTGCGATACCGCCAGCAGCGGCACATTAAGCTCGCGGGCTAGCCCTTTGAGGTCGCGGGAGATCTCACTGACCTCCTGAACCCGGTTATCAAACCTTCTGCCCCCCTGCATCAGCTGCATGTAGTCAACGATGATCATGTCAATGCCCTGCTCGAAGTGCAGGCGGCGGGCTTTACTCCTCATCTCTGCCACCCGCAGCTGGGGGGTATCATCAATATATATCTTGGCTTCGGAGAGCTGGCCGATGGCATCCATTATCCGTTTTTCCTGCTCTTCGGTATGGAGCCCGAGGCGGATGCGCCTGGAGTCCACCTCAGATTCGCTGGCCAGTATGCGCCATACCAGCGGCTCTCGCGCCATCTCCAGGCTGAACAGAGCCACACAAGCCCCCTGCTCTACAGCGGCGTTTCGGGCCAGGCTCAAGGCCAAGCTGGTCTTCCCCATGCTCGGCCTGCCCCCGATAATAATCAGGTCGGAGTGCTGGAATCCGCCCAGGAATTCATCCAGTCCGGCGAAACCGGAGAGCACGTAGGGCAATCGTTCTCTGGGGGCGCCTTCTTCCTCAAGGGCGGTGGTCTCGAAGTATGTGTCCAGCACCTGTCGGATATGGGTGAGGTCCCTTCGGCTTCGGCCGTGGCGCAGCTGGAAAAGGATGTCTTCCGCCCGATTGAGGCTACTGTCGACATCCGGGTCGGCCCGATGGCCGATATTATTAATCTGCCTGGCGGCATCAATCAGGCGGCGCATTACCGCCAGGCGATAGACAATTTGAGCGTAATCTTCGATATCGAGAGAGGTGGGGCATATGGATATCAGCCGGCTCAGATAGGCGGCACCGCCGCAAGCCTCCAGCTTCCCCTGACGGTCGAGCTCCTGAGCCACCGTTATCTGGTTTATGGCTTCGTCGCGTTCGTAGAGCGACAGGCAGGCATCGTATATCCAGGCGTTGCGCTCGGTGTAGAAAGCCGATTTGTTATCCAGCGGCACCAGTATGGGGGCAACCTTGAATATCGCCGACCCGTCTATCAGCAGTGAGCCGATTACCGCTTCCTCGGCGTCAACATCGTGCGGCGGTAGCTTCTCGCTGGTCATGGCTTAAGCCGTCTCCTCTTTCTTCTTGGTCGTCTTGGCTTTCGTCGTGGTCCTCTTCGTTTTCTTGGGAGCCTTTTCCTCTTTCTTGGCGGTCTTCTTTTCCTTGGTCGCCTTGGTTTCCTTCTTCTTGGTCGTCTTGGCTTTCTTAGCTTTAGTTTCTTTCTCGGGCTTCTCTTCCTCGGCGGGCTTCTTTTCCGCCTTCTTTGCCTTCCTGGGCGCCTTCTCCTCTTCCTTGGGCGCCTCCTCTTCGATAACGCTGACCTTTATTTTGGGCGTAATGTCTTTGCCCAGCCTGATGGTCAGCTCATAGCTGCCGAGCTGGCGGATAGGCTCGTCCAGCTCTATTTTTCTCTTGTCGACGACCAGCCCGGTGACACTCTCCAGCTCGGCGGCGATGTCGGCGCTGGTGATTGAGCCGTAAAGCCGTTCTTTAGCGCCGGCGTGGGCCTTGAGGCTGACCTCTTTCCCTTCCAGCTGACCGGCCAGCTCGACCAGTTCTTCGTTTGTCCCGGCCTGGGTTTTGATGCTGGTCTCCGCCTGGCTCATCGCCTGGGGACTGACCAGGGCGGCCAGTTTTCGGGGAATGAGAAAGTTCCGGCCGTAGCCGGCGGCTACCTCTTTTATCTCGCCGGCTTTAGCCACATTGGGCACATCCTGGAGAAAGACAACCTTCATAAATTTCTCCCTTGTTTTATAATTATACTTCACTTATCGGCGCAGGGGAAGGTGATGAAGAGACTAATTTTCAGATACCGATGACTGGTAACCGCCCCATAACCGTTATTTTGTTAGTCCAGAATCGTGTCCAGGCTGCGCTTCAATTCTTCCTTGGGTTTATAGCCTACGATTTGTGATACCGGCTTGCCATCTTTGAAGATAATGAGGTTGGGTATAGCCATTATGCCGTACTGGGCGGCGGTTTTAGCGTTCTGGTCGACGTCCAGCTTGGCGATGGTTAACTTGCTGGCATAATCCTTAGCCAGCTCTTCCAGCACCGGGGCGGTCATGAGACAGGGTCGGCACCAGGCTGCCCAGAAGTCCACCAGCACCGGCGTCTTTGCCTTTAATACCTTTTGCTCAAAGTCGGCGTCAGTTACTGCTATCGGCTTGCTCATAGTTTCCCTCCCTAATTATTCGGCAGATGTCCCGTTCTACTGTCTGTTTGGCTTGACCTATGGCATTTTTTATCGCCTTGGCCTGGCTACGCCCGTGGGCGACGATGATAGTTCCGTTTACCCCCAGGAGACAGGCGCCGCCGTATTCTCTATAGTCTGCCTTCTTAGCCCAGGAACCCAGTCCAATCTCTTGGAGAAGAGCTCGCCCTCGAAGATGATAGGCAGTGGCAACGACATACCCTACCTGGCGCGCCGCTCTCAGGAAGGTGTCACCCATTCCTTCTATCGTCTTGAGCACTATATTGCCGGTGAAGCCATCGGTAACGATGACGTCGGCGGTTGCCTTGGCTATGTCCTGCCCTTCTATACTACCGACGAAGTTTAGCCGGCTCTTCTTGAGCAGATTATAGCTTTCCTGAGTCAGGCGGTTGCCCTTGGTTTCTTCTTCGCCGGTGCTGAGCAGGCGAACATGCGGCGAGTCTATATCCAGCAGGTGTTTAACGTAGGTTGAGCCCAGATGAGCAAATTGGACCAGGTGGCTGGGCCGGCATTCCGCGTTGGCACCAGCATCAATGAGCAGGGTCGGGGTGGCGGGGGTGATATCAAGAAAGCTGCCCAGGGCGGGGCGCTCGATACCCTTTATCTTGCCCAGCTTGAGCAGCCCGGCGCCTAACACCGCCCCGGTGTTGCCCGCCGAGACAAAGGCGGAGGCGACGCCGTCTCTTACCAGGTTGGTGCCGATTACTATTGAGGAGTTGGGCTTATTTTTCACGGCTCTCATCGGGTGCTCGTTGGGGGCGATGACCTCGGTGGCTTCAAAGATCTGGAGGTTCAGTTTTTTTATATCGCGCCCGGCCAGCACGTGTAAGACGGCTTTATCGCCCACCAGGGCGATATCAACCTTGTATTCCTGGGCGGCTTTTATGGCCCCTTTCACTATCTCCCGCGGGGCGTTTTCGCCGCCAGCGGCATCAACGGCAATTAGCATATCTTCCTCACCAGAATTGTTAAATGGTTGGGCTTGTCTGCCACAGGTCGCAGCGACCTCCCCACTGGGCAAGAATCCGTCCATCGACGGAAAGCTGGGATATCTCACATAGAGTAGGGCAGGACTGGCAGTCAAACGAGGAAGTGCGATAATTTATCTCGCTGACCCCAAATCCCTTAAACCTGCTTTCATTCTGACCGCTTGTCATCTCTTCGTGCACCAGTAAGGCGGCGCCTATTGCCCCCATCACCTCATGGTGGGGGGGAACGATAACCTCGGGGCCGAGCTCTTCCTGGAGCGCCTTCAATATACCCTGGTTGAAGGCAACGCCACCCTGAAATATTATCGGGGGTTGAATATCCTTGCCCAGGCCGACATTGTTGAGGTAGTTACGCACCAGTGCCTGGCAAAGGCCATAGACAATGTCCTCGGTGCAATGCCCGGTTTGCTGTTTGTGTATCATGTCCGATTCGGCGAAAACGGTGCACCGCCCGGAGATGTGCACCGGCGTCGCGCTCACCAGCGCTAGCTGGCTGAACTGCTCAATGCTCATATTAAGGCGCGTTGCCTGGTGGTCGAGGAAGCTACCGGTGCCGGCCGCGCAAACCGTGTTCATGCCGAAGTCGGTTACTATACCATCACGGATAATGATAATCTTGCTGTCCTGCCCTCCGATTTCGATGACGGTCTGGCTCTGGGGGAAATAGTGCAGGGCGCCTAAGGCATGGCTGGTAATCTCGTTCTTGACCAGGTCGGCGCCGACGATAACCCCGGCCAGGTAGCGGGCGCTGCCGGTGGTGGCTACGCCGCAGATATCCATGCCCGGTGGGAGTTGCTCTTTGATTTGCCTTAAGCCCTGCTGCGTCGTCTCGATAGGCTTACCCCGGGTTAGCCGGTAGAGGTCGGCGACCAGCTCATCAGCCTCGTTTATTACGGCCAACTTGGTGGTTACTGAGCCGACATCAATACCCAGATAGGCTTCCATTAATTCTCCTAAGCATTAATATAATCTTAGACTACGGGGTGTGGTTTGACAAGGGCTTATCGGCCTGCCCGCTCAAACTCTTCTTTGACTTTGGTAACTGTTTCCGGGCCGGCGGTCAGGTCGACTACCGTCATCGCCAGTGCCTTGGCGGCATCGAGCATCCCCTTGATGCCGGCTTCGGAAGCGGCCACTTCAGCAAACTCCGGAGAATGTATCACTACTGTTTCGGGCGCTACGGCGATGGTGGGGTGGATGCCCGGCACGATCTGGCTGACGTTACCCATGTCGGTGCTGCCGACTCTACTGGCGCCGGAGAGTGGCATATCGTGCCCCAGAGAATTTATATTCTGCCGGAATAGCTCGGCCAGCGTCAGGTTATTAAGCAGCGGCGCATAGAGTATCTTTCCCCAATGGTATTCCAAACGGGCACCGGTAGCGGCGGCGGCGCCAACAAAGCAATTTAGCACCTTTTCCTTGAGCTCATCCAGATAAGCGTTATCCTCAGCACGCACCAGAAAGCTGCCCGCACTGTGGGCGGGGACGACATTAGGCGCTTCTCCGCCGTCGGTAATAATGCCGTGGATGCGCGCTTTATCCACGACGTGCTGCCTGAGGGCGTTAATGGCGGCGAAGGAGAGGAGCATTGCCTCCAGGGCGTTGATGCCGGTTTCGGGCCTGGTGGCGGCGTGAGCCGCCTTGCCGAAGAACTCGACCTCCAGGGTGATGCAGGACAGGGCCTGGGTGGTGGCGGTATCGTGCGCCCCCGGGTGCACCATCATGGCTATGTCTATCTCATCAAAGGCTCCCCGCTCCGCCATCACCACCTTGCCCCCGTGGAACTCCTCGGCGGGCGTGCCGATAACCAGGACACTACCCCCACATTTGTCGATAGCTGGCTTGGAAGCCACGGCGGCGCCAACGGCACTGCCGGCTATCAGATTATGACCACAGGCATGCCCCAGTTGGGGCAGGGCATCATACTCAGCCAGAATGGCGATGGCTGGTTTGCCCTTTCCGTATCTTCCTTGGAAGGCGGTGGGTAGTTCGCAGATGCCTCGCTCTATAGCGAAGCCGTTTTCCTCCAGGTACTGGGTGAGCCGGGCGGATGCCTTGACCTCTTTAAAGCCCAGCTCGGGGTTGGCGTGTATTTCAAGGCTTATATCACGGAGCTGGCGGCGGTGAGCCTCTACTTCTTTGATAACTGAGTCTTTTAGCGCTTTAATATCCAAGCTTCTCCCCTTGCGGCTGTTTTTTCATTATAGCTTAGTGCCATTATAATTTCTAGGTGGAGCTATATAGATTTAGCCCACTTTTTTGCTGCGCTAAGGCGTTATCCCGAATACCCCCCAAAAACGGGCGCTAGCTATTGCATCCCAGCTCCTGTTGTGGTATACTGCAGACGGTACGCCGAATTAGATAAGTTCTTGTTAAGTGGGGCAGAGAAACCCACTTTTTTGTTGTTGGGGGTAAAATATTCGGGGGAGGTTGCAAAAGCGGGGATGAAGAGCGAATTTATGCTGGCGATAACCCAGCTCTCGGCAGAGAAAAACCTGCCCAAAGAGGTGGTCCTTTCCGCCGTGGAAACAGCGCTGGTATCGGCTTACCGGAAGGATAATTTTGCCTCTACCCAGGAGATTTCGGTCAAGATCGACCCTACTACGGGCCGGGTTAAGGTGTGGGCGGAAAAAACCGTAGTCGAGCAGCCTTCGGATACGCGTCTTGAAATATCACTGACCGACGCTGTTAAGATCAAGCCCGATGTACAGCTTGACGAAGTAGTCATGGCAGAAGCCACCCCCCGCAATGCCGGGCGCATTGCCGCGCAAACGGCCAAGCAGGTTATCCTCCAGCGCCTTCATGAGGCGGAGCACAGCGCCATTTTCGAGGAATATTCCGATAAAGAAGGTGATATTGTCACCGGTGTAGTGCAGCGCATAGAACCCCGTCAGCTCTTCGTTGACCTGGGTAGAGCTGAAGCGATACTCCCCGCCGCCGAGCAGGTACGCAATGAAAGGTATCGCATAGGTCAGAGGCTTAGAGTCTATCTTTTAGAAGTGGTCCGGACCAGCCGGGGACCTCAGGTGGTTGTTTCACGTTCTCACCCCGATTTACTGCGCCGTCTCTTTGAGCTTGAGGTGCCCGAGGTTTTGAGTGGGGTTGTAGAGATTAAGGCGGTTGCCCGCGAGGCTGGCTATCGCAGCAAGATAGCGGTAGCGGCACGTCAGGAGGGCATCGACCCCGTCGGTTGCTGTGTTGGGCTTCGCGGCATCAGAATACAGAATATTATGCGAGAGCTAAATGGCGAGAAGCTGGACGTGGTCTCGTGGAGCTCGGATACCGCCGCCTTCATTGCCAATGCCCTGAGTCCAGCGCAGGTACTGAGTGTGGAACTGGATGAAGACGATGGGATAGCTACGGTGGTTGTCCCTGATAAGCAACTCTCGTTAGCCATCGGTAAAGAAGGACAGAACGCCAGACTGGCGGCTAAGCTCAGCGGCTGGCGGATTGATATAAAGAGCGCCTCAATCGCTGAGGAAGAAAAGTTGACCAAGGCCGAGCCTTCGCCCGAGCCAGAAGAAGCGGTGCTTGGCGAGGAGCTTGTCCCCGAAGAGCCGGCGGCTCCGGAAGAAGCCTTAATCCCTGAAGCAGAGCCTGAGCCCGTCCTTGAGACTGAGCTGGCGCCACCCGAAACTATTTTGAAGCCGCCCATAGAGGTGGGGGCGGAGAAAACTGCCAAGCTCCGCTTTGCCGAGGACGTTTTGAGCCCGGGCCCGACTAAGGCAACCTCCAAGTCGAAGAAGAAGAAAAAGAAGAAGGCTCCTGAGCGAAGCGCCGATGATGGCGTCAGGGGTAGGAAGCAGCGCCGTGAGCGGGAAATCATTGATGAGGAGGGTGAGGAATATTAATTCACCTTCGGTGAAGCATATACCGCAGCGGACTTGTGTCGCTTGTGGCCGGATAAGACCCAAGCGGGAGCTAATTAGGCTGGTCCGGATTGCGGACGGTGGGGTGGAGGTCGATAGTGAGAGCAGGAAGGCGGGTCGCGGTGCCTACTTATGTCCGGCGGGGGATTGCTGGGCGGTGGGGCTTAAAGAAGGGCGGCTGGAGCATACCCTGCGTACTGCTATTACTCCCGATAATCGGGAGCAGCTTGTCAGATACGGGCAGGGACTGGGATAAGGAGTGATTTAGTGGCCCAGAAGAGCAAATCGGGTGAACCAGAGGCAAAGCTGATTGAGATTCCTCACTCAATAGCCGTGAGGCATTTGGCTGACCTGTTGCAGGTCAGTGCCGTTGATATCATCAAACAGCTGATGCGCAACGGCGTTTTTGCCAATATTAACCAGGTTATTGACTATGAGACGGCGGCGGTGGTGGCGGTCAACCTTGGTTATGAAGCCCAACCAGAGTCCCGGACAGCCCGTGCTGGAGAAAGCAAGCGCTATCAGCCCCGGGAAGAAGAAGCTGGTGGGCTGAAACTACGCCCGCCGGTAGTTACCATTATGGGGCATGTCAATCACGGTAAGACCAGACTCCTGGATGCTATCCGCCAGACAAATGTAATGGATACCGAGGCGGGGGGTATTACGCAGCATATCGGTGCCTATCAGGTAGAGGTTAACGGGCAGAAGATTACCTTTCTGGATACCCCGGGTCACGAAGCCTTTACCGTGATGCGGGCTCGGGGTGCTCAGGTGACCGATATTACTATTCTGGTGGTGGCGGTTGATGATGGGGTAATGCCACAGACTCTGGAAGCTATTGACCATGCCCGAGCGGCGGGAGTGCCAATCGTGGTGGCGATTAATAAGATTGATAGGCCTGAGGCTAACATTGAGACGGTTAAGCAGCAGTTAGCCGATGCCGGCCTGGTTATTGAGGAGTGGGGGGGCGATGTGGTCAGCGTTGCCATTTCGGCCAAGGAGAAGAAAGGCATCTCGGAATTACTGGATAATCTGCTGGTGGTGGCCGAGATGGAGGAGCTCAAGGCAGCCCCGTCTCGCCCGGCGGTAGGGGTGGTTATTGAAGCCGAGATGGACAAGAGCCGTGGACCAATGGCTACGGTGCTGATTCAGACCG
>SOKR01000121.1 GCA_004375675.1 Dehalococcoidia bacterium | reverse complement strand
TCTTTTACTTGAGGGTGGACGGCGAGATAGCGCGGGTGGAGATTCCGCAGTGGGCGGCTCAAGACGAAACCCTGCTCGAGCTGACGCACGGGCTTGTCTTAGACCAGTGCCGTCGGGGGCAGGGCTACCCGGTGGCTTTGAGCGAAGCCCACGAGCAGGCGGTAGTCACCGGCGCCGATAGAGAGACCTTCTGGCAGCTGGTGGAGTCGCTATTAATCGGCGAGCATTTGCCCACCCCCACCTCCGCCAAGAGTTTTAGCAAACGCACGAGGTGGGTGTGATAGAATATAAAAAGCCAACGACCTCTTAAACTCCCGTTTTTAGGAGGTAATTAAAATGCCGTACAAAGAAGGACAGCTAACCTTTATAGACTTCTTGGGTTACAAACCTGTAATGGCACTAGCTAAAAAGAGACTCTTTGGGAAACCCTACCTGACCTTTAACGCCTGCTGTGCGGTTCTTGCGTCAGTATACGAGTCTGCAGCAGTACTAGGGCGTGTTAGGTGCGAGAAATTAGGCATATTAGAAAAGATACTTGAAGCTCAAACTCCCCGGTTGAGGCCTGAGCTCATGAAATCATTGCAAGAAAGGGCAAAGGAACGCCTTGATGCATTTAGAAACGAGGCTGGACGGGAACCTCATTCATTCCTTGAGTTCATCCAAGTTAAGCAACTTGAGAAGGCTATTCCGGATGAAAAGCTAAAGCGACTCTGGTCTGCGATATATAATACACGTAGGGCTGGCGGGCGTGAAACCGACAAGGTTAGGGAGTTAAGGCAGCTTTCATTCAAAAGTAAAAAAATAATGAAAAAACTTGAGATGAAAGTTTCGTTAGCAGGCGCTGAAATTAGCATAAGGATGTTCGGGGAAGAGGGCATAGGCTTTGGTAGCTCCTTTCCACAATTAACAGAAAGGATGTACAGGAATCTCCATGAAAATATCGATATGCTTGGGTTGTCCGAGGCAGGAGCGCATGGTTTAGCTATTCCCGACAAACTGATAATAAGTCTTGAGGAGCAAGAGGAGGAAATCCTTCAAATAGTGTCAGTTTACACACTGAGATACTGGCCAGAGATGCTTGACCCCTTAGATTTGAGGGGGCACCTAGAGATGGTGAAGGAAGAGGATAGGTAAGTTAAAACGGTTTTCAAAATAGGAGAATGAATCATGGGAACTAAAGGCAGAAAGAACATCAAGAAACCCAAGAAGTCAAAGCTGGAAAAACAGGCCGCCAAGAAGAAATAGTCATTTTAAACTCCGAATCGGGTGAAAGAAGTTAAAATGAAGCGGATATTAATACCAATTCTAGTTGTTGGAATTCTTTTGTTGAGCGCTTGTGGTGCATCAACTACAGCCCCATCAAATGAAGAGTCATCACCACCTACTACGCCTCCTCCCTCTACTACGACAAATTCTACTCCAGCACTTATAGTCAACCAAACCACGCATGGGCGGATACAGTGGGATGAAATATGGCGAGATGAAATTCACATAATCGGTGACATTATCGTTGATGAAGGGTTCACACTTACTATAGAACCCGGTACCAGAGTGCTCGTAGCCGCCAATCAGGACTCGGCGAATCTGTTCACCGACCCATTCGATATGCAGCAAGGTATCCGGCCGGAAAACCCGGATGAAGACCCGTATTATAGAGGCGTTCACTTCGGCGAACCATTCCGGGACGAGGGCAATCACATCTCTATTCGCATCCAGGGCACTTTACACGCGGTGGGCACGCCAGAGCAAATGATCACTATTACCTCTGACAGCCCCACTCCGGGCATCTACGACTGGAATCATTTTGAGTTTAACCACGGCATTCTCTCCTATGCCGTAGTGGAGTACTACCGCGTTATTGGCCCCGGGGATGGGACTGAGGTCAGTCACAATATCCTGAGGCACATAGGCGAGTGTGGGGTGGGTGCTAACAGTTCGGTGGTAGTTGAGTATAACACCGTTTCCTACGCCGGTCACGAGCTGATTGATATGCACAATAGCTCTCCCACAATCCGCAATAACTACCTGGGTCCGAACCCCGACCACGTTGGCATTGTCATCGACGGCGGCTCGCCAGAGATTGTCAATAACACTATAGAGGGTTGTCATCTAGGCATCTTGTTCATCTCCCCGCCAGATACCCCGATTATTGAAAACAACACATTCATAGATAATAATAAGGACATTGAAAATCCATACTGATTCAGAAAGAGGAGGAAAATCATGGGAACTAAAGGCAGAAAGAACGTAAAGAAGCCCAAGAAGTCAAAGCTGGAAAAACAGGCCGCCAAGAAAAAATAGTCATTTAAGCAAATCGTGAGACCTGCGGGGAGGACGATATGCCGAACGAATATGAAATCAACGAGCTTGCCAAGGAAGAATCGTGGCGGATGTTCCGCATCATCGGGGAGCTGGTGGAGGGCTTCGACACCCTCACCGGTATCGAGCCGGCGGTCTCCATCTACGGCTCGGCACGCCTTAAAGAGGGCGACAAGCTCTACACCCAGACCGAGGAAATAGCCTACCGGCTGGGGCAGCTCGGCTTTTCCATAATAACGGGCGGGGGGCCGGGGGCGATGGAAGCCGCCAACAGGGGTGCGCTCAGGGCCGGGGTGGAATCGGTGGGGCTGAATATCGACCTGCCCCAGGAACAGACCGGCAACGTCTACACCACCAAGTCCATAGTCTTTCACCACTTCTTCGCCCGCAAGGTCATGCTGGTAAAGTATGCCACCGCCTTCGTCATCATCC
The DNA here is from genome assembly GCA_004375675.1 of Dehalococcoidia bacterium. Taxonomy (GTDB): domain Bacteria; phylum Chloroflexota; class Dehalococcoidia; order Dehalococcoidales; family BS750m-G39; genus E44-bin88. The sequence continues at coordinate 6,498 of SOKR01000121.1, read as the reverse complement.
CCGGTGGCTTAGGCACGCTCGACGAGCTGACCGAGGTATTGACCCTGATGCAGACCCTCAAGATAAAGCCCTTCCCGGTGATAATATTCAACAGCCGCTACTGGAAGGGTTTTCTCGACTGGCTGAAAAGCACGGTGCTGGACAAGGGATACGTCTCCGCAGAAGACCTCGACCTGCTCATTGTCTGCGACCGACCCGAAGAGGTGGTCGAGGCTGTCCAGACCTGGTACACCAAGCACAAGTTGGTGGGCAAGAAGGCGCTGCCAGCCAAGATGAAGGGAAAATAAAATGCCTGAAAAAGAAAGAGTCGGCGAGGTAATCGAAGCCAGCACCACCGCCTTTACCGCCCAATGCTACGAGCTGTACGAAATACCGCCGCTGGGCAGCCTGGTCAAGACCGGGGATTCGTCAGCCCAGCTCTACGCCATCGTCTATAACGCCGCCACCACCAGCCTGGAACCGGGGCGCCGCCCTATCGCCCGCGGCAAGGACGAAACCAGCGAGGAGGCAATCTATAGTTCGTCTCCGCAGCTGACCAAGCTGCTCAGGAGCGAATTCGGGGCGGTGGTGGTGGGACACAAAGAGGGCGATAAGCTCTATCATCATTTGCCCCCCCAGCCCGCCCGCATCCACAGCTTCGTCTACCAGTGCACCCCCGCCGAGGTCATGGAGTTCGGGCAGTCTTTCGGATTCTTAAACATATTGCTCAACGCCAATCTGCCCGTTCCCGCCGAGGAGCTGGTCAGCGCCTCGTTGCGCCAGATGAGCCGGGCGCATAAAGACCCCCGCGCCTTTCTGGTGGCGGCGGGCAAGGAACTAGCCATCTTGCTCAGCGGCAACCTCAACCAGCTCAACGCCATACTGGGGAGGTTGAATCCCCTTTCATAGTGGGCTTGATATGATGATGCCGAAACTACACAAAATAGGACTCGCGGTGATGCTCCTGGGCGTAATCATCGCCATCGGCGGTGTCATTGCCCGGCACAATTCGGACGAACCCTTCTATTTTGATATTCTCGTTTTCTGTATGGTTGCTCTCCCGGCTCTTATCGTCACCTTTATAGCCTGGCGGTGGCCCATTTACGGTGGTTTCACCGGCGGGGCTCTATCCTGCATGGCCCTGTTTTACCTGCTGCTTTGGGCTTTTGACCCCGCCATAGAGCCGCGCCCCGATATTTTCTTCATCGCCGTTACGGCGTGCTTCGTTGCCGGCAGCTTCTTGGTTTTGACCGCGATTGGAGTCATTCCTTTAGGTAAGAGGAAAAAGAGGAGAGGATAGCAGCGTGACACAGGATAAGTCGCTTCAAAAACTGGGCATCGTCGTCTCCGGCTCACTGGGCAAGGGGGTGGAGGTCAAGCTGGACAGCTCGACTTCCATCGAGGATATGGCGGTGGGGCGCTTCGTCACTATCGAGGGGACAAAGCGGCGCTTCTTCGGCATGATAAGCGAGGTCAGCCTGGGAATGACCGACCAGAAGCTTTCCCTCACCCCGCCCGACGTCGCCGACCCCTTTATCGCCGAGGTCCTGGCGGGCACCAGCACCTTCGGCACTTTGCACGTTACCCCCACCCTGGTCATCGGCGGCGATGCCGACAGCCTGCTCGAAGGACCCCAGCCCGTCAAGACCGTGCCCAGCCACTTCTCCGTGGTCAACCTGGCTTCGGAGCGGGACGTGGAGCTGGTCTTCGGCGCCGAGGACGCCAAGAGATTTTTCATCGGCAACCCGCTGGACATGGAGACCAAGCTCTGCCTCGACCTGGAGGAGTTCGTCAAGCGCTCCAACGGCATCTTCGGCAAGAGCGGCACGGGCAAGACCTTTCTTACCCGCATCCTGCTCATCGGCATGCTGCAAAAGAGCCAGGCGGTCAACCTGGTCTTCGATATGCATAACGAATACGGCTGGGAAGGCATCAGCGAAAAGGGCAACAAGGTCAAGGGCTTAAAACAGCTTTTCCCCTCCAATGTGGCTGTATTCACGCTGGACGAGGAAAATTCCCGTCACCGCAAGGTAATCACCGATTTCGCGGTTAAAATCGGCTACGACGAGATTGAGCCGGCGGACATATCCCTGCTGCGCCAGACGCTGAACCTCACCGAGCAGGCCACGGAAGCAGTCTACCGCCTGCGGCAGCGCTTCGGCAAGGGCTGGCTGGGCCAGACCCTGGAGCCGAGGGAATCCGAAGAAACCAGAGCTCTGCTGGACGAGCTTGATATCCATGAGAGCACTTTCCAGAACCTGCGGCGGGGGCTTTCCACCATCCAGCGTCTGCCCTTTATCGAGCCCAAGCCCCCCACCAACGCCGTGAAAGCCATCCTGGAACACCTCGACCGCGGCACCAACGTGGTGCTGGAGTTCGGCCGCTACCGCGATATCACGGCTTATATCCTGGTGGCCAACATGCTCAGTCGGCGCATCTACGCCCAATACCAGCAGAGGATGGAACAAGCCATGGCCGAGGATACCACTAAGCCCACACCGCTGGTTATAACCATCGAAGAAGCCCACAAGTTCCTCAACCCCGAGGTCGCCGGCCAGACCATCTTCAGCACCATCGCCCGCGAGATGAGAAAGTATAACGTCACCCTGCTGGTTATCGACCAGAGGCCCAGCGGCATCGACAGCGAGGTTATGTCGCAGATGGGCACCAAGATAACCTGCCTGCTGGACAACGAGCGCGATATCGATAGCGTGCTCGCCGGCGTATCGGGGAGAAACGAGCTTAAATCGGTCCTGGCCAAGCTCGCCGCCAAACGGCAGGCGCTCGCCTTCGGACACGCCGTGCCCATGCCGGTGGCTTTTCAGCCCCGCGAATACGGCTCGGCGCAGTCTTACCGGGAATTTACCGGCGAGGGCAAAGCGGGGACGGAAAAAGATTTAGAAAAGTTGTGGGAATAAAAACTCGGCCTAGAGCTTCTCTAAGCCACTGACGACATCGTTGAGGTCTTCGAAGGGCTGACACTTCAGCTTCTTCGCTTTGCAGATATCCATCAGCGCATCACGGGCAAAGACGTGCTGAGCCAGCTCCGCGGGGAAGAAATCGGAAGGACCGTTGCCGATGCACGCCACCTGGTAGCCCTGCTTGAGGAATAGCTTGGTGTAAGCCTTCTTGAAACCCTTTTTGAGCACCTTGCCTTCGGGGCCGATATACTGCACATCGAGCCCGTCGGGGCCGAACTGGGTCCGGGCGGCATAGACCTCGATGTTACCCAAGCCCACATCCTCCAGGATTGCCTTGACATAGAAATCCAGCCCGTTGCTGACCACCAGGAAGCGAAAGCCCCTTTCCTGGCAATAGCTGACCAGGTTGCGCAGCCCCTCGCGCAGCTTAACGTCTTCGCGGGCGACCCGCAGCAGCTCGTCGCGGCTGGCTTTGACCATGGTGAAGGCTTTAGCATTGAAGGCGCTCACCGTCATCTTGCTCTGCCGGTATTGCTCGTAAAGTTTACGCCAGTCGCCTTCAGCGAAGGCGTCGAGCAGGGCAAAACTGACATCTTCTTCGGTAAGGGTGCCGTCAAAATCGCTCTGAATAATCATCTTTCGAACTTAAAGAACCCATAGTGGGTAGCACTAGAGCAGGATTATACTTAAATCTATGCTACATTTCAAGGCTCTGGCTCTCCTCGGCCTTTCAGGCGTCGCCGGATATTGACAGTTAAACGCCGTAGGGTTTAGTATGTTGCTAGTTTTTCGGGTCAAGGGCAGGGGGATTTTCCCCACCCGACCCCGAATGTTTGATTTGTCCATTTTATACTGGCAATTTATACCACTTTAGCCAGTTGCAGCCTAGAGCTGAAGATTGTTTGGGAGGAAACAAGTCATGTCGAAACGCCCTTTACTCAAGGAGCTATCAAGGTACAACGTCGGCACCTGGGCCGACATAATCTATAGGAACGCGCTCCTCCACCCCAACGACGAAGCCTTCGTCTACGAAGACAGAAGGATAACCTTCGCCGACTACAACAGCCGAATCAACAAGGTGATTCACGGGCTGCGCAAGATGGGGGTCAAGAAGGGGGACGTGCTGGGCATTCTATCCTGGAGCTGCCTTGAGTTCGCTGAGATATACGGGCTGACCATGAAGGGGGGCTTTATCGCCTCGCCCTTCAACCCACGGCTGGGCAAGGACGAGCTGGAGTACCTCATCAAATACTCCGAAACCAATACTATCTTTGTCGGCAAAGAGCTGATCGAGGTAGCCAATTCCCTTAAAGAACGCCTGCCCAATGTCAAGAACTTCATCTCGCTGGAGACGGCCGCCCCGGGCATGACCGCTTATGACGATATAATCAAAGCCAACTCCGGGGAAGAGCCCGACATCGAGCTGGGCGAGGACGACCCCTGCTGCATCATCTACACCAGCGGCACCACCGGCGTCCCCCGCGGCGCTCTTTACACCCAGCGCCGCTTTATCGAAGACTCCAAGATACTGGTCATTGATATGGGGTTGCAGGAAGGGCACAAACGCGTCCAGATAACGCCGCTTTTTCATATCGCCGGCAACACCCACTTCCGCTCCTCGCTCCTCACCGCGGGCTGCAACGTCATCGTCAAGTTCTTCGACGCCGCCGAAACGCTCAAGATTATCCAGAGAGAGCAAGCCACCCACATGGACTCCGTGCCCACCCACCTGGCGGCGATACTCAACCTGCCCGACCTCAAGAAATACGATATCAGCTCGTTGCAGTTCTTCTGGTACGGCGCCTCGCCCATGCCCCTGGAGGTGCTAAAAAGCGGGATGAAGGTCTTCGGGCCTATTTTCGCCCAGGGCTACGGGCAGAGCGAGAGCGGCCCCGCCATCTCCCACCTCTCCAAAGAAGACCACAACGTGCTGGACAAGCCTGCCAAGGAACAGAAGAAGCTATCTTCGGCGGGGCGGCCCGATATCGGGGTGCAGGTCAGAATCCTCGACGAAAAGGGTAACGACGTCGGGCCGGACGAAGTGGGCGAGATAGCCGTGCGCAGCAAGCAGACCATGGTCGAATACTGGAAAAAACCCAAGGAAACCAAGGCGGCTCTGATTAACGGCTGGCTCCACACCGGCGATATGGGCTACTTCGACGAGGAGGGCTATATCTATATCGCCGACCGCAAGAAAGACCTGATTATCAGCGGCGGGGAAAACATCTACCCCAGAGAAGTGGAAGAGGTCCTCTACCGCCACCCCGCCGTGATGGAAGCGGCCGTCATCGGCGTCCCCGACGAATACTGGGTGGAAAAAGTCCACGCCGTAATCGCCCTTAAGAAAGGCAAACAAGCCACTGCCGAGGAGATTGTCGCCTTCTGCAAAAAGAACATCGCCGGTTACAAGACGCCGAAATCGATTGAGTTTGTCGATGCCCTGCCCAAGAACCCCACCGGCAAGATTCTGAAGCGCGAGCTGAGGGACAAGTACCGGAAGGAAACCCAGAAAGAGAAAAAGAGCTGACTCGGCATTTCTTATAGAGTCGGGAGATGGAAACATACAAGATAAAGTTTGAGCCCCTGGGCTTGAGCGGGCGCTGCCGCGCCGACGAGTCTCTTCTCGCCTGCGCCCAGAGCACCGGTATCGGCATTATCAGCCTCTGCGGCGGCGAGGGGAACTGCCAGTCCTGCCGCGTGCAGCTATTAGAAGGCACAGCCTCCAAGCCTACCGCCAGCGAGCTCAAAGCCTACTCCCGCCAGGAGATTAAAGAAGGCTGGCGCCTCGCCTGCCAGACCTACCCCACCAGCGACGGCAAAGTGGGCCTGCCCCCCGCCTCACTGACCACCACCCAGCGGGTGCAGACCGAGGGGCAGGAGGTAGGCATTGAGCCCGAGCCCGTGGTCGTCCCCTACCAGCTCAAGCTGTCAAAACCCTCGCTGACCGACGCGCAGGCCGATGCCGGCCGGCTGCTCAAAGCCCTCAACCGCCAGCACCGCCTGCGCTGTGATAGTATCGATATCGGCGCCCTAAGCCAGCTATCGCCGCAACTGCGCTCCTGGAACTGGCAGTGCCGGGCTTCCGTCCGCGGCGATGAGGTAATCGCCTTCGGCCCCTGGCCCAGCCGCCAGCTGGGGTTGGCGGTAGACCTGGGCACCTCCAAGATATCGGGCTACCTGGTCGACCTCGACAGCGGCCGGACACTGGCGGCTAAAGGTGTGAGCAACCCCCAGATAAGCTACGGGGAGGACATCATCAGCCGCATCTCCTACGCCACGCAATCGGCGGCTAAAGCGACGCAGTTGCAAAAGCTGGTGGTAAGAGCCTTAAACAAGCTGGCGGGCGACCTCTGCGCTTTAACTAAGGCTAAGGTCGGGGAAATCGTTGATGCCGTACTGGTGGGCAATACCGCCATGCACCACCTGCTGGTCGGCCTGCCGGTGAAGCAGTTGGCGCTGGCTCCCTTTGTCCCCGCCGTGAGCCGGGCGATAGACATCAAAACCAGCCGCCTGGGGCTTAAATTCGCCCCCGGGGCCTATTTACACCTGCTGCCCAACATCGCCGCCTTCGTCGGCGCCGACCACACCGCCGTCCTGC
>SOKR01000132.1 GCA_004375675.1 Dehalococcoidia bacterium | reverse complement strand
AGACAACCTGGAAGAAAAGGAAAACCTGGAAGAAAAGGACAGCCTGGAAGACAAGGAAGACCTGAAAGACAAGGAAAGCCTGGAAGACAAGGAAAGCCTGGAAGAAAAGGAAAGCCCGGAAGAAAAGGAAAGCCCGGAAGAACAGGAAGCCCCTGAAGAACAGGAAGCCCCTGAAGAACAGGAAGCCCCTGAAGAACCGGAAAGCCCGAAAGAACCGGAAGCCCCGTCGACCTATGCAAGCCCGAAAGAAGCAGAAAGCATGAAAGCCCTGATCGATTACATCGCCAGAGCCATTGTCAATGCGCCTGACGACGTAGTTGTCACCTTGGAGACCGACGAACAGGGCACCGTGCTCAAACTTCAGGTCGCCGATGACGACAAGGGAAGGGTTATTGGCAAGCAAGGTCGTGTCGCTCAAGCCATGCGCACCCTGCTCAGAGTAATCGCCGCCAAGGCAGGCACCAGGGCCACTCTGGAAATCATATAGCCTTTAGAGCCAGTGAAACCGTCCGGGCTGGAATATATCACCATAGGCCAAGTCCTGGCCCCGTGGGGTCTTGAGGGTAAGCTAAAGGTAGAAGTCATCACCGATTTCCCCCACCGCCTCGCCCCCCGCTCGCAGTTCTATGTCGACCGCCAACCTATGACCATTGCCGGCACCAGCTGGCACAAAGGCAAGGCAATCATCAAGCTGGAAGGCATCGACAGCGTCGAGCAGGCGGAAAAGCTGCGCGGCAAAACGCTGGAAATCCACCACCGCCAGTTAGAGACTCTCCCCGAAGGGCAGTACTACCACTTCCAGCTTATCGGCCTTGAGGTATGGACTACGGAAGGCAAACGTCTGGGCAAGGTCATAAGGGTTTTAAGCGCCCCCAGCAACGACAACTACGTAGTCGGCGGTGAAAAAGGGGAGATTCTCATTCCCGCCATCGAAGACGTGGTCAAATCGGTTGACCTTGAAAGCGGGCGGATAACCATCGAAGCTATTGAAGGACTATTGGACTTAAACGGCTAGACCTGGATGGTTGGCCTTCTCCTTCGCCGCCTCCCCGCCACCCGCAGCCGAATCAGGGAACGGCGCAACGCCGCCTCGGCTCGGGCCGTATCCACACCCGGGATGCCCTCGACCAGCCTCTCTTCGGCACGGCGCTTGGCTTCCTCGGCTCGGGCGATATCTATTTCCTCAACCCTCTCGGCGGTATCCGCCAGGACGATGATTCTATCGGGGCGCGCCTCGATAAAACCGCCCGAAATCGCCAGGTAAAACTCCTCCCCACCCTTCTTAATCAAAAGCTCTCCGGGCAAAAGCGTGGTCATCAGCGGGGCGTGGTGGGGCAGGATGCCCAGCTGACCCTCGACCCCCGGAGCCACGACCTCGTCCACGTCGTCGGAAAAGACCTCTCGCTCCGCGGTAACAACATCAAGCCTGGTGGTAGCCATCTAAGACTCCTCTGACTGCAAACCCTTGGCCGCCTCCACCGCCTCATCGATGGTGCCTACCATATAGAAAGCCTGCTCGGGCAGCGTGTCGTGCTGTCCCTCCAGGATTTCCTTAAAGCCGCGCACCGTCTCCGCTATCGGCACGTACTTACCCGGTCGTCCGGTAAAGTTCTCGGCGACGAACATGGGCTGGGATAAGAACTTCTGGATGCGGCGGGCGCGCGCCACGGTGAGCTTGTCCTCCTCGCCCAGTTCCTCGATGCCGAGGATGGCGATGATATCCTGCAGGTCCTTGTAACGCTGCAAAACCCGCTGCACCCCCCGCGCCACGTTATAGTGCTCCTCCCCGACAATAGCCGGGTCGAGAATACGCGAGGTCGAGGTCAGCGGGTCGACGGCGGGGTAGATACCCTGCTCGGTCAGCGAGCGCTCCAGGGCGACCACGCCGTCGAGATGGCCAAAGGTGGTGGCTACGCCCGGGTCGGTATAGTCGTCGGCGGGCACGTAGATCGCCTGGAATGAGGTGATTGAGCCCTTCTTGGTCGAGGTAATCCTTTCCTCCAGCTCGCCGACCTCGGTAGCCAGCGTCGGCTGGTAGCCCACCGCCGAAGGCATCCTCCCCAGAAGCGCCGATACCTCCATGCCGGCCAGGGTATAGCGGTAGATGTTATCGATAAAGAGCAGTACGTCCTGCCCTTCTTCGTCGCGGAAATATTCGGCCATGGTCAGCCCGGTAAGTCCAACACGAAGGCGGACGCCGGGGGGCTCGTTCATCTGCCCGAAGACCATCACCGTCTTGGCGATTACTCCGGACTCCTTCATCTCCTCCCAGAGGTCGTTGCCCTCGCGGGAACGTTCGCCGATACCGGTAAAAACGGAGTTGCCGCCGTGCTCGGTGGCGATATTGCGGATAAGCTCCTGGATGATAACCGTCTTACCCACACCAGCGCCGCCGTAGGCGCCCACCTTACCCCCCCTGGTAAAGGGGGAAACCAGGTCGATAACCTTCAATCCCGTCTCCAGCATCTGGGTAGTGGTCTCCTGCTCCTCCAGCGAAGGCGGCTTGCGGTGCACCGGCCACCTATCCTTGGTCTTGACCGCGCCCAGCTCATCTATGGCCTCACCCATAACGTTAAACAGCCGCCCCAGCGTCTCCTTCCCCACCGGCACGCTAAGGGCGGCGCCGGTATCCACCGCCTCCGCCCCCCGCTCCAGCCCGTCGGTGGAAGACAGCGCCAGGCAGCGCACCCAGTTATTACCCACGTGCTCCTGGGCTTCCAGGACGAGCTTCTGCCCGCTGGTGGTAACCTCTATAGCGTTAAAAAGAGCCGGCAGCTCGTCAGGGGGAAACTCGATATCGACTACCGTGCCTATTACCTGGGCTACTTTTCCCTTGGCCATAGTTGCCCCCTACTTAAATTTCTTCGTCGGCATAAAACCCCGTATCTTGCGATACTGATAGTGGGTCACTCCGTCCGCCGTTTTGGATATGATTCTGCCCCCGTACTCCAGGGAACCGAGCAGGCTCTCCAGCACGTCGGCGGAAACCTTGACACCCCTGGCGGCAAGCACTTCCCTCAGGTCGTCCAGCGTATAGGCGATATGGAAATTGGGGTGGAGAAACTCCATAAGCGAAGCAACCGCCTCCGGGTTGTTCTTCCTGAAACTAGCGTCATTGATAGACATGATAAAACTCCTCCTTACTTCTAAGCCAGAGCCGCCGCTCCACCGGTAATATCCAGCAGCTCCTTGGTGATCGACTCCTGCCTGGCTTTATTATACATCAATGTCAGGTCTTCAATCAGCTCGTTGGCGTTATCGGTGGCGTTACGCATGGCTACCATCTGAGCCGACTGCTTACTGGCAATTGATTCCAGGATAGCGTGATATATCTGCATCTCGACAAACCGCGGCAAAAGCTCCCCCAGCACCGCCGCCGGACTCGGTTCGTAGATATAGTCCACGTTCTGCACCTGGGGTATGGCCGCCGGTTCGACGGGAAGAATTTGCTTCATAAACGGTTTCTGCACCATAGTCGAAATAAACTGGGTATAGACCAGGTAGACCTGGTCCGCCACCCCATCGGTATAATCATCGATAACGATACGAGATATCGGCAGCGTGTCCAGCAGATCGGGCTGGTCGCCGAGCTGGGTAAACTCGGCGCGGATATCACGGTTGTAGCGCCTCATAAACTCCAGCCCCTTGCGCCCCACGGTGATAAGGGTAACCGGTACACTCTGCTCCAGGATAAAATTCGCCGCAAGGCGGTTGATGTTGGCGTTAAGCCCGCCGCACAAGCCCCGGTCCGGGGTGATGTGCACTACGGCGATTTTGTTAACAGGGCGGCTCTGAAGCAGGGGATGCGGGGCTTCCGTGCCCCGGGACAAAGCCGCCAGGTCAGCCAGTACTTGACTAATTTTATCAGAATAGGGCCGTCCTGCCAAGCCGCGCTCCTGCGCCCGCCTCATCTTCAGGGTGGCAATCATCTCCATGGCGCGCGTAATCTTGGCCGTGGACTGAATGCCCTTTATGCGACGCCGTATTAAACGAATGTTAGCCAATTTTTAGAACCTCACTCCTTTTATAAGCTCATCCCCTTCTTGAACTCAGGGATGGCTTTCTTTAAAGCCCCCTCGGTCTTGTCGGTTATCTCCTTCTCCTTATTAATCTCCTTGCCGATTTCGGGGTGATTCGCCTCCATAAAGCGGTGGAAGTTGGCTTCAAAGGTGGTGACCTTATCCACGGGCACATCGTCCAGGTGACCGTTTATGGCGGCGTAAAGAATCATAATCTGCTTATCCAGCGACATGGGCACATACTGCGGCTGCTTCAAGATCTCGGTGATGCGCTGCCCGCGATCAAGCTGCGCCCGTGTCGCCTTGTCCAGCTCGGAGGTGCCGAACTGGGCGAAAGCGGCTAACTCGCGGTACTGAACCAGCTCCAGTCTCAGCTTACCCGCCACCTGCTTCATGGCCTTGGTCTGGGCGGCGCTGCCCACGCGCGATACCGAAAGCCCCACGTTCAGCGCCGGCCTGATGCCCGCGTTAAAGAGGTCGGTTTCCAGGTACATCTGCCCGTCGGTAATAGAGATGACGTTGGTCGGAATATAAGCGGACATATCGCCCGCCTGCGTCTCGATTATAGGTAGAGCGGTTAAAGAGCCTCCCCCGTATTCGGGGGCGTACTTAGCCGCCCTCTCCAGCAATCGGCTGTGCAGGTAGAAAACGTCGCCCGGATAAGCCTCTCGCCCCGGCGGGCGGCGCAGCAATAATGAAAGCTGCCGGTAGGCCCAGCCGTGCTTGGAAAGGTCGTCGTAGATAACCAGTGCGTCCTTGCCTTCTTCCATAAAGGCTTCGCCCATGGCGCAGCCGGCGTAAGGGGCAAGGTACTGCATCGCCACCGAATCGGCGGCATTAGCCGCCACCACGATGGTGTGCTTCATGGCTCCGTGCTCCTCCAGTGTGGCCACTACCCGCGCCACCTTGGACGTCTTCTGCCCGATAGCGACGTAGATACAGATGAGGTCGCCGCCCTTTTGGTTGATGATGGCGTCCAGGGTAATAGCCGTCTTGCCCGTGGAGCGGTCGCCGATAATAAGCTCGCGCTGTCCTCTGCCCAGAGGAATCAGGCTGTCGATCGCTTTAATACCGGTCTGCACCGGGGTATCCACCGACTTACGGCGGGTAACGTTGGGCGCCACCTTCTCCATGGGCAGGGTCTTCTTAGTCTTGATAGGCCCCTTGCCATCAAGGGGATTGCCCAGGGAATCGACCACCCGCCCGATAAGGGCTTCGCCCACCGGCACCTCGGCGATACGTCCCGTGCAGCGCACCTCGTCCCCCTCCTTGATGGAGGTATAATCGCTCATGATAACGGCGGCGACGCTATCTTCTTCCAGGTTCAGGGCAATGCCCATGATGTCGTTGGGGAATTGTAGCAGCTCGTTGTATTTAGCCGCCGCCAGCCCGTGAATGCGGGCGATGCCGTCGCCAATCTCAATCACGGTGCCGACATCGACCATCTTAACCGGTTCCCCGAACTGCTCAATCTGCTTCTTGATAACCGAAACGATGTCCTGCCCTCTTATGGTCACTTAAGCCACCTCCTTCTTCTTCACTTTAATCCGCCAGTGGCTAACTCTTTCTTTAATGCCAGCAGCTGGCTGTGGGTGCTGCCGTCGAGCAGCTTACCGCCGATCCTGGCTATCATCCCCCCCACCAGGCTGGGGTCCACGCTGGACTCAAGCACTATCTTCTTGCCCACCACCACCCCCAGGTGCTCCTCCAGCTTTTTCTTTTCCTTATCGTCGAGGGGAACGGCGGTCACCACCTCGGCGTGCTCGATGCCGCGATAGCCGTCCAGCAGGCGTTGATATTCTTCAGCGATATCGCCTATCATACTAAACCGCCCGCGGCTCACCAGCAGGTAAACCAGGTTCCGCGCCAGCGGATTTATATCGCCCAGCACCTTGGCGAGAACCTTCTCCTTCTTATCGAAGCCGACCTTGGGGTTCTCCAGCAGCGCCATAAAGGTGGCATCCTCTCCCAGGACGGCAATCTGCTTCAGGTCGGTTTGCCACCTGTCCAGCTCTTTTTTCTCCAGGGCAATCTCGAAAACCGCCCTCGCATAGCGTCTGGCATAAACTCTTCTGGCCACGTTGACTCCCTAAATAACGATTATTCCTTCTTCAGGGTAGGTGCTTCTTCCAGGACCTTATCGATAATCTGGCGGTGGGCTTTCTTATCCAGGGAGCGGTCGATGACCTTCCCCGCCGCCATTACCGTCAGGTCGGCAAATTCCTGGCGCAGTTCACCGACAGCCTCGTTGCGCTCCTGCTGAATCTCAGCCCGCGCCCGGGTGATAAGGGTCTCGGCTTCCTGTCGGGCTTGCTCCTGCGCCTCTTTCCTCACCTCTTCACCGGTGCGCATCGCCCGCGCCACCACCTCTTCCCCCTCCTTCCCCGCGTCCGCAATCCGCTTGGACGCCTCTTCCTCGGCGCGCTCCGCCTGCTGCTTAATTTGCTCCGTCTGCTCCATGCTCTCCTTAACCCGCTTTGAACGCTCGTCGAGCATCCGCATAATCGGCTTATAAGCCACGAGGTAGAGCAGCCCGAAAAGGATGCCGACATTAATAAGCTGCGCCAGCAACGTTGGCATATTTATGCCCAGACTTTCCAGTCCTCCCATTTTTCACCCCCTCTGGTTACAAAACTGACTTAACTCTGCCGACAAAGTGTATGCGGAGGCAAAGTTCAACCGGAACGAAAACCGCCGTCAGGGTTTACAGAATCGTAAACACTGCCAGCAGCACTATACCGGCCACAACCAAGGCTCCCGCCACCACGGCGGCAATAATCATGCCTACAAACGAAGGTAATCCATCCTGTTCCATCGTCAACTCCTCACTCAATATCCTAGACAATCATAGCCAGGATGATAGCCACAATCAGCACGTAAATGCCGATTGCCTCAGCCAGGCCGGCCACCAGAATCATGTTAGTGAAAATGGGGCCCTTCGCCTCGGGATTACGGGCAATCCCCTGCAAAGCGGAATAGCCAATAAGCCCCAGGGCCAGTCCCGGCCCCAACATCCCCAGCCCCACCGCCAGGCCTATCGCCAGCATCTTCATAGCTTCAGCTTCCATGCTCAAAAACCTCCTTTAGTTTATTGTGTTTATTGCACTTCTTCTTCGTGTGATTCCACCGCCAGGGTAAGGAAAATAAGGGTCAAACCGCCGAAGATAATGGCCTGTATAAAGCCGATAAGCAGTTCGAGTCCGTAAAACGGTATGGCGAACAACCAGGGAATAAGGAAGGCGGTGACCAGGAGCAGTATCTCGCCCGCCGTCATATTGCCGAAAAGTCGGAAGGTCAGGCTCACGATGCGGATAAACTCGCTCAAGCCCTCCAGCAGGCCGGCAAAAACGGTCATCGCCCCGGTGACCAGCCCCTGGGCACCCGATATCAGCTTGCCGGTGAATATCTGGCGAATCGCCCGGAAAAGCTCCTTGAAATTAAGGAACTTGCCGATGTAGCGGATACCCAGCGTCTTCAGCCCGTAGAACTCGACAAAGACAAAAGAGGTCAGCGCCAGCGCCAGAGGCATATTGATGTCGGTATTGGCGGCTCTAATCAGGTGCACCTCCCCCTCGGCGGTATGAGCGATGATGGAGCCGAAGCCGGGGAGTAGCGCCAGCCAGGCGTTAAAACCGACGAAAAGAAAGATAGTCGCCACCAGCGGGAAGAAACGCCGCCCGTTGACCTCGCCGGCAACGCTGACGCAGAGGTCGTAGAGCCAGCCGATTAAAAACTCAAAAGCGGCCTGCAACCGCCCCGGAACCAGCTTCATGCGGCGGGTGATTATGTAGGAAACCCCCACCAGGAAAACAATGGTAATCCAGGCGCCGATAATGCTGTTGGTGATGGGAAAACCGAAGATGTGAAAAACCGTCGAAGCGGGGAGGTGAGGGTCGGGCCGGTCAATGCTAAGGGCGGTAAGCCAGCCGGGCAACTCCAGCCCGAGCATACTCTGCCCCAGGGGACCGATAAGAAAGCCGCCCACGATGAGAACCAGGAAAACGACCAGAAGCCCGATAACGAGCGGGAAGGAACAACCCAGGCAGCCCCGCTTAGCCACTAGCTATTCTCCCTGTCTCGCTTATTACGTATGAGCGGCAATAACATGCGATAAACGCCATAAAAAGCCACAATCAGACCAAAAATTAAACCCAGAATCACCAGAATAGGCTTGGTATCGAACTTATTATCCAGCCAGAGACCACCCCACACCCCACCCACGATACAGACACCAACGAACCACCCCACCCCGATGAATCTTAGAGCCGCTGCCCACCTTCTCATGCCCTGTGCAGCATATCAAATCTGCTCTGGTTGGTCAAGCTCCTTGAGTTATCAAAAAGCCCCGGTTCTTTCGGTTCCAGGGCTTTCTAATTGTCAAAACTGCCCGGTTAAGACTTATGCTTATCGAGGTCCTCTAAATCGAGGGTATTAATGAAATCATAGAAGGCGGACATCTTCTTTAGCTCTTCCTCGCTGGGCTTCTTGCCCACCGCCCCACCCACTTCCATCTCCTGTACGGGCTTGCCCGTCTCCTTATCCAGCATGATGCCGGCTTTATCCAGAACCTCCTCGGCAGCGAAGATAGGTGCGTCCTCAGGCTGCTCCACCAGCCTTACCGCCAGTGCCAGGGCGTCGCTGGGCCGGGAGTCGACATCCATCTGCCCCCCATCCACGCTGAGCACAATCTTACCATAAAAGGTATCGCCCTTAAGGTCACTGATTAAAATATGATCGACTTTCGCCCCCAGGGCATCAATGACTAATTTCAGCAGGTCATGAGTTAGAGGTCTCTGCACCGGAGCTTTCTGCAGCTTCACGGCGATAGCATCGGCTTCGGCGGGACCTATCCAGATGGGCAAATAGCGGTCCGAATCCTTCTCCTTTAAAATCACCACTCGCTGATAGTTCATCAGGCTCACCCTGATACTATCAATCGTCATCTCTATCATGGGCAATAAACCTCCTCTATCTCACCAGCACCTAGATTTTACCCCACCACTCCCCCACTGTCAATAAACAAGTGGCTGTATCCGAGCCGCTCTACCCTTACAATCTGTCATTACGAGGAGTCCTTCAGCCGAAGGGCGAAGCAATCTCTATTCCCACCCCCCAAGTTGTTTTTCCCACACCAACCCACCCACAAACGTCTTTCAAAAGGGGGCGAAGCCCCCTTTAAAACCCCCAAATATATGCAGGCTAACGTCATCTCGAGTTCCAAGCTCCCTGGGGTGTTTAAGAGGGGCGCTAGCCCCTCTTTACCTTAAAAGGGCGGCGGGCGGGAAAAGATAAAACTGGGGTAGGGTGGCCGTATCCCCCTATAGGGTAGACTGGGTGGGAAGCAGGACTTACGCCACCATAGGAGAAGGGCGGGGAGTAACGTACCCC
>SOKR01000109.1 GCA_004375675.1 Dehalococcoidia bacterium | reverse complement strand
GACGCGAGCGCATGGGGCATATCGAGCTGGCCTGCCCGGTGAGCCATATCTGGTTCGCCAAGGGGATACCCAGCCGACTGGGGCTGCTGCTCGACCTTTCACCGCGTAGCCTGGAGCGCATCCTCTACTTTTCGCACTATATTATCACTGCCATAGATGAAGAGGCGCTCAAGGAAGCCATCAAGCAGCTGGAGGATAACTACCTAGAGCAGGCGGAAGCCAAGCAGAACGAAGTGGATGCCGCCATTACTGAGGCAGAAAAGGCGGAGGCGACCGTCGAGGACATCAACAAGATGCGGCAGGGCTTAGCCGAGGAAAAAGCGCAGCTCGAGGAGAAGCTCTCTGCCGATATTGAACAGCTAAGGGACCTGCACAAGAACACCCTGCTCACCGAGAGCCAGTACCTCGAACTGAGACAAAAGTTTGAGCCGGTCTTTAACGCCGACATGGGCGCCGAGGCTATCCTGCAACTACTCAAGGACATCAACCTCAACGAAGTGCGCAACGAGCTGCTCAACGAGACGCGTTCCGCTTCGGGGCAGCGCCGCCGCAAGGCGGCCAAGCAGCTGCAGGTGGTGGAGGCTTTCCGCCGCAGCGGCAATAAGCCGGAGTGGATGATTCTTACCGTGCTGCCCGTGCTGCCCCCC
The DNA here is from genome assembly GCA_004375675.1 of Dehalococcoidia bacterium. Lineage (GTDB taxonomy): Bacteria > Chloroflexota > Dehalococcoidia > Dehalococcoidales > BS750m-G39 > E44-bin88. The sequence goes on along the minus strand of SOKR01000109.1, from coordinate 2,008 downwards.
GACCTGCGGCCCATGGTGCAGCTGGACGGCGGTAGGTTCGCCACCAGCGATCTAAACGACCTCTACCGGAGGGTCATCAACCGCAATAACCGCCTGCGCCACCTGCTGGAAATAGAGGCGCCCGCGGTTATCATCCGCAACGAGAAGAGAATGCTCCAGGAAGCGGTTGATTCCCTAATCGATAACGGCCGGCGGGGGCGGGCTATTTCGGTGAGCGGTAATCACAAGCTGAAGTCGCTCTCCGACATGCTGCGGGGCAAACAGGGGCGCTTCCGCCAGAACCTGCTGGGCAAGCGGGTCGATTATAGCGGACGCTCGGTTATCGTGGTCGGTCCCGAGCTTAAGCTCAACCAGTGCGGGCTGCCCCGGCGGATGGCGGTGGAGCTGTTCAAGCCCTTTATCATGCGCCGCCTGATGGAGCAGGGGCTCAGCCACAACATCAAGAGCGCCCGCCGCCTGGTGGAGAGAAATAAGCCCGAGGTATACGACATACTGGAAGAGGTGGTCAAGGAGCAGCCCGTATTGCTCAACCGCGCTCCCACCCTGCACCGCCTCAGCATCCAGGCTTTCGAGCCGGTGCTTATCGACGGCAGCGCCATACAGATACACCCCCTGGTATGTTCCGCCTTTAACGCCGACTTCGACGGTGACCAGATGGCCGTTCACGTTCCCCTGTCCAAGGCGGCGGTTAAGGGCGCCCGCGAAATCATGCTCAGCACCCATAATATGCTGCTGCCCAGCTCCGGCGAGCCCATAGTGACCCCCACCCTTGACATGGTTCTCGGTTGCTACTACCTGACCACGGTCATACCTGGAGCCAAGGGTGAAGGCGCTATCCTGGGCAGCTTCGAAGAGGCCAGGCTGACCTACGAACTGGGGCAGATCGACCTCAGAGCCGAGATCAAGGTCAGGAAAGCACCGGAAAACGGGAAAAGAATTAAGACCAGCGTGGGGCGCATCATCTTTAACGAGGTGCTGCCCCCGCAACTGGACTTTTACAACGAAAGCATCGATAAGTCGAGCTTAAAGCAGATAGTCACCGATTGCTATAAGCTCTTGCCTAACGAGGAGACGGCGGTGGTGGTGGACAACATCAAACAGCTGGGCTTCCGCTACGCCACCAAATCGGGGACGACCATCGCCATGAGCGATGTCCAGGTCCCCTTAAGCAAGCCCAAGCTGCTGGAGGAGGCGGAGGAGAGGGTGGCCATTATTGAAAACCAGTATAACAAGGGTCTAATCACCGAGGACGAAAAGTATAATAATACCATCGGCGTCTGGATAGAGACCACGGATAAGATTACCGATGTCATCTCCCAGACCCTCGACCGCTACGGCGGTATCTACATGATGGCAACCTCGGGAGCCAAGGGTAACATCTCCCAGATAAGGCAGATGGCGGGCATGCGCGGCCTGATGACCGACCCCGCGGGTAAAATCATCGACTTCCCTATTAAATCGGGGCTGCGCGAGGGCCTGAGCGTGCTGGAGTATTTCATCTCCACCCACGGCGCCCGCAAGGGTCTGGCCGATACCGCCCTGAGGACTTCAGATAGCGGCTACCTCACCCGACGCCTTATCGACGTCGCCCAGGACGTTATCACCCGCGAAGAGGACTGCGGCACCACCGATGGCCTTTGGATAAAGGAGCCGAAGGAAGGCGAACTGCTGCCGTCACTGACCGAGCGGATAGTGGGCCGGCTTGCCGCCACCAAGGTGGTCAAGCCCAAGACCAAGAAGGTCATCGTAGACCGTAATGAAGAAATCGACGAGGAAAAGGCGAAAGAGCTTATCGACGCCGGCGTAACCAAGGTCCAGGTGCGCTCACCCTTAAGCTGCCACTCCCGGCACGGCACCTGCCAGCGCTGCTACGGGCGAGACCTTGCCCGCGGGCACCTGGTTGAACCCAACACCGCCGTGGGCATAATCGCCGCCCAGAGTATCGGCGAGCCGGGCACCCAGCTCACCATGCGCACCTTCCACACCGGCGGCGTGGCCGGAATCGACA
>SOKR01000070.1 GCA_004375675.1 Dehalococcoidia bacterium | reverse complement strand
CCAGGGTGGAAAGGGTAATTACCAACTGGTCGGAACATAGCGGGCGCTATACCGAATTCAGCGTAAAGTATTAGACCAGTCTCAGTCTTCCAGCCCCACCCGCGCTTCCTTAATCAAATCGAGGTAATCGGTCTTAAGCCCCAATGCCTTCGAGGCTTCGCTGTCCACTTCATAAGGCTCTCCGACGAAAACTCGGCCGCACTGTTCCACCATGCCCCGCGTCGGGTTCTCTTCCCCGACGAACTTCTGGCGGGCTTCGATAATCCCCAGGTCGAAAGGCAGCGTAAAATAGAGGTCGGCGATTACCCGCTCTATCCCCAAATCGTATAAATCTTCCCACCCCCAGGGCGCCCCACCCCCGTACTTGCTGCTGGGCAGCACCGAGAGCAGGTTGGCTATGCTCAAATGTCCCCGCCCCTCGATAACCTTCAGCGGCGCCACCGTTATCAGGTAGTCGCAAGACAGGATAACATTAGGCACCCAGAAGGTAGGCACAATCAGGGGCTTTGGCAGGGGATTATCCACCTCCACCCAGATGCAATCTCTTACATCCAGGGTCAAAACACGGGGGAAATTATAGCCCAGGCTCTGGTAGATGGGATAGACCGGTTCCCCGTCGGGGGTGCCCTCAAGGATGAGGATATCGGCGTCACTGACCTGTCTGATGCCCTCGATTATCGCCGAGAGCATCTCCCGGCTGGTGCTCACCGGATAGGGCGTCGGGTAGGCGGCGCTGGGCTTAATCAAAACCCGCCGCGCCCGCGATATAACCGGTGGCGGTTCGAAGACGAACCCTTCGGCATCGAGTATCAAGTCTATACCTCCTCGCCCCAATCCAGCATTATCACCTGCACCAAATCCCCCTCCTCCACACCGGGCTTATCCTCGGGCACAATCACCAGCCCGTTAGCCAGCGTCATCGAGGTCAAAATCCCCGAGCCCTGGGGACCGGTAAGTCGGGCGAAGTACTTGCCGTCGCGCTTTTGCACCACCGCCCGGGCAAAGATACGCCGCCCGTCGGTGTTTTCAATCGGCTCCTCTATTATGGCTTCTATCATCGGCTTGGCCAGCTTCTTACGGCCCATCATCTTGAGCATCGCCGGGCGGGCGAACAGCTCGAAGTTAAGCATGGCGCTGACCGGGTTTCCCGCCAGCCCGAAGAGGGGTATCTTTCTGACCCCACCCCCGTTGCCCAACGCCCGAATCATGCCAAAAGCCAGTGGCTTGCCCGGTTTCTGCCGGACCCGCCAGAAGACAACCTCGCCCTCTTTAGCCAGGACATCCCGCACGATGTCGTAGTCACCCAGCGAAACGCCCCCCGAGGTTACCAGCATATCGGCATCCAGTCCCAAGTGGAGCCTGGCTACCAGTGAACTTTCTACATCGGAGGCAATACCCAGTATCCGGGGAATCCCCCCGTAGCGCATAACCAGGGCCGCCAGGCTGTAACTGTTGCTGTTGTATATCTTGCCCTCTGGCAGCGGTTGAGTGACATCCACTATCTCGTCGCCGGTGGCTAATATAGCCACAACCGGACGGCGGATGACCTTTATCAGGCTGCGACCCAGCGAAGCCAGCGCCCCGACCTCGGCGGGCCTGATTACCGTTCCCTTGTCCAGCACCATCGCCCCGTTGGCGATATCCTCACCCGCCCGCCGTATATCCAGCCCGGGCGTTACCTCGGCTAGGATGCCCACTTCAGACGCATCCACCCCCCGCCCCGATTGGTCGGTATCCTCGAATTTGACTACCGCGTCGGCGCCCTTGGGTATGGGCGCCCCGGTCATAATCCTGACCACCGTCCCCGCCTTCACTTCGGACTTAGAAATAGAGCCAGCGGTGACGGTGGCGATAACGCGCAAAATACGGGGTGACTTCTGGCTGGCGCCGCGCGTATCGGCCGCCCTGACGGCATAGCCGTCCATAGCCGAGTTATCCAGCGGAGGAATATCGATTTCGGAGAATATATCCTCGGCCACCACCTGCCCCAGACAGCTCAGGATAGGGCTTTCTTCTGTATCCAGAACTTCTATATGCTCCAGAATCTTCTCCAGAGCCTGCTCAACGCTTATCACTGGTCCGATATCTCCTTGGCCAGTTGCTGTGCCCTCTCCAGGTCAGCCCTGGTATTAACGTTGAAAAAGCTTAAGCGGCGGGGGTCGAAACGGTCAATCTCGTCGGCCTCCACATACCTAACCCTAATCAGCCCAAAAAGGGCGTCAATCTTCATATTCCCCTGCTCGAGCAGCCGCTCCATGGGAGCTAAACAGCTCTCGGCGTAAACGGCATGCAGCGGTTCCACCATATCGGCTAGACGGGGGACCACCAGGTCAAAGCCAGCCGTAAGCCCAAGCATATAACGAAGCAAGGCTTGATTAAGGAAAGGCATATCACAGGCGACAGCCAGGTTATAACGTGCTTTTGATGCGGCTAAACCGGTAGCCAGACCAACCAGAGCGCCTCGGCCCGGATAGGCGTCAGCGACTATTCTAAACCTCGGGTTGCGAAAAAGCTGAGGAAGGGACTTACCTTTAGCTGTAACTATAATAATCTCGCTGCTAAAGGAACTGAGCTGGGTTACCACCCGCTGGAGCAAACTCTGGCTATCAACTGTCTCAAGTGCCTTATCTCGTCCCAAACGTAAACCCTTGCCTCCGGCAAGAACGATACAACCTATTTCCAAAATATGTTTCTCAGTCCCCCTAACCTCACCCCCATATTTAATTATACCACTACCGTCAACTGCCCAAAGCTATAACGCCGGTTTAAGCACGATAATCTGGCCGGCGTTGGCCAGCTCTCCGGCCTTAAATTCCACCTGGCTGGTATCTAGCCACTTTACCTTGGCTTTGCCGCGCAGGAACTCATCCACGCCGGCGATGCTGGGCAAGCCCTTGTTTGTCCGGTAGTGCATGGGGATAATCACCCCGGGCTTTAGCTGGTCGCAGACCTCGGTAGCGGTTTTAGCATTGATGGTATAGTAACCGCCCACGGGGACGAGCAAGATATCAACCCTGCCTATCTCCGCCTTCTGCTTATCGTCGAGCAAGTGGCCCAGGTCACCGAGGTGACAGACCCTTACCCCGTCCACCTCGAAGCAGAAGATGATGTTGTTACCCCTCATCCTCCCCCCCTCGTCATCGTGATAGCTGATAACGCCCTTAAACTTGATGCCCCTGGCGGTAGAGACCTCCGCCCGTCTCAGCACCTGGGGGTCGCCCCCGACGGCGGCTACATTACAGTGGTCAAGGTGATCGTGGCTTACGGTAACGATATCAGCCGTCGCCTTTATCTCCCCGTAGGTCAATTCGGGGCTGGTAGTGTAGGGGTCGGTTATTATCTTCACCCCGCTATCCGAGGCAATAACAAAAGCGGCATGACCCAGGCATTTAATCTTCATGCTTAACCCCCTAGAAGTAACTGCCGGCTGATTTAATCGCCTCGACGACCAGCTCGGCGGTCTGGGCGAGGTCTTTCAAGCTCAACACCTCCACCGGCGTATGGATATATCGGGTGGCAACGCTAATCACCCCCGAGGGGATGCCTTCCCGCGTCAGGCTGATAGCGGAGGCGTCGGTGGTACCGCTCTCGGTGACGTCCATCTGGTAGGGAATACCCTTGGCTTTAGCCGTTTCGCGCAGCCACTCCAGCACCCTGGGGTGGGTAATCACCCCCCTCCCCCCGGCATCCATCACTGTAATCGATGGCCCCTTGCCGATTAGAATTGCGGAATCGGTCTTCTTTATGCCCGGGTGGTCGCCGGGTATGCAGGTGTCGAGGGCAATGCCGACATCGGGGTTCAGCCCGAAAGCGGATGTCCTGGCGCCTTTTAGCCCGACTTCCTCCTGGACGGTAAAAACGCCCATAACCGATGGTGCCAGTTTCATTCCCGCGATTTGCTGCAGAACTGTAATCAGCACCGCGCCGCCGGCACGGTCGTCGAAGGCTTTACCGGTGACTCTATCATCAGCCAGTTCCGCCAGCTTCCTGTCGAGGGAAGCGGTCACCCCAGGCTCGACGCCCATGGCTATAGCCTCGTCCCGGGATGAAGCGCCGATATCAATGAACATATCCCTGGCTTCTATCGCCTTCTTCTTGTCCTCGGTCTTCATCACGTGCACGGGCTTGGAGCCGATAACGCCGGTAACCGTCCCCTTCTTGGCGTGCAGCAATACCCGCTGGTTGACCAGCGTCTGGTCGAACCAGCCCCCCACCTTGGCGAAGCGAATAAATCCCTCGTCGTCGATGTATTTCACCATCAGCCCTATCTCGTCCATGTGGGCGGCTATCATCACCGAGGGCGACTTCCCCTTCTTGGTGGCGATTAGATTGCCGAAGTTGTCGATTTTAATCTCGTCGACGCAAGATTCAACCTCTTTCTTAATAACCTCTCTAACGCTATCTTCATACCCGGAAATCCCGTGGGCGTTAGACAACTTCTCCAGCAGGCTTTTTATCTTCTTAATGTCCGTCATATCCAAATAACCCCCTGTTTTCAGTTCGTTGCTTTTCTAGCGACTCGCCTCCCTGACCACCTTGTCCAGCACCGGGGCAATATCCCGCGAGCTATCCACGGCATAGTGCCTGCGGCTGATTTTCTGCACCAAGGGCTTCATCTTGCGGTAGACCCCCCAGTCAGCGTCCGAGTTATTCCCCGAATTTCCGCCGTTGCTTCTGGCTTTGAGCCTCTGGTAGACCAGCGCCGGTGGTGCTTCCACCCGCACCAGAATCAGCCTGGCGTCGAGGCGGTCGGCGATGTTATAGAGGCGCTCCCGGTCCCGCTCCGACAGGTTGGTAGCATCGAGGATAAGGGGAAAGCCTTTCTTGAGCAGCCTTTCGATGAGGAGGTGCAGTACCCGAAAGAGGCGGGCGCTCTCCTCGGGGCTGTAGCTCGGCGGCGAGAAAAGTGCCTTGCGCAGGGCGTCGCTCTCCAGGATAACAAAGGGCAGCCTCTCGCCCAGTTTGGCGCAGAAGTATGATTTTCCCGTTCCCGGCAGGCCGCTGACGACGACAAAAGCCGGCTTGACTACCGGCTCGGGGAGTTCCCCCAGCCCATCCGTCAGCCGCTGCAGGTCGGAAACAAGCTGACTAACCACACCCCCATTATAGAAGGTTTAGCCTGGTTTGGCTAGACATAATAGGGCAAAAATCGAGGCAATTACCTTAAGCCACCACTTCACGGCTTATTCATCTCCAGCGCTTTACCCACTACCGCTATTATTCCATTAACCATTGCTAGTCCTCATAAAAAGCCAGCCCCAGCGTTCCGGTGCCGGTAGCGTAACCCATCACCGGGCTGAAGCCGGTCAGCCAGAGCTCGACGCAATCAAACTCGGAGGCAACCCGTTCCTTCAGCTTCTCGCCTTCTTCCCGGGCAAAGGCATGCATCACCGCCACGTGGACCGGGTTTTCCCCCACCTTCTCCCTCATTGTCTTAAGCATCCGCTTTATACCCCGCTCACGGCTCCGCGCCGCGCCCATAAAACGGACCACCCCCCCGGAAACGGTGAGCACCGGCCTGATGTTAAGCACCGAGCCGGCCAGGGCGGCTATCTTGGGTATACGCCCGGTGCGGTAAATGTGGCGGATGGTATCCATGAAGGCAACCAGGGCAACCCGGTCTCTCATCTCCTCGGCGGCTTTAACCACCTCGGGCAGGCTTTTGCCTTCTTCAGCGGCGCGGGCCGCTGCCAGGGCAACAAAGCCCTCGGCGGCAGTGACCGTCTTGGAATCCACCACCTCTATGGAAAGCTTGGGGATTTCATCCTTGAGGCGCTTTTTAACATCCAGGACGCTGTTATAGACCACGCTCAGCTTGGAGGAAAGGGTAATACAGACAACGCTGTCGGTTTCTCGACTGGCGGCACGGCAGGCTTCCATCCACTCCAGGGGATCGCTCCCCGAGGTCTTAAAGGCATCAGGGTCTTTCAGGAACAGCTTGTAGGCTTCATCGGGGGTTATATCCACCCAGTCCCTGTAGGTCTTATTTTCGAAGTAGAGAGTAAGGGGGGCAATCCTGATGCCGTACTGCTCCACCAGCTCCCTGGTGAGGCAAGCTACGCTGTCAGTGATGACGGCTACCCTTTGAGCCAAAAAAGTGTCTCCTCAGTCGCCGGCGTAACGACTGTTAGCCGCTATGTTTTAGCGTTCGCTCCACTAAAGCCGGGCTTAGCAGTAGAATCAGCATCACTATGATTAACGCTAAAAAGGCGGGTACGCTGAGCCTGCCTTCGGTATAATAGGCGATCATGGTCAGGGTTATCAGCCCCGACATTATCAGGACAGACATCCTCAGCCAGCGCTTTCTCAAGCGGATAAATGTGGTGACGGCCACCCCCAGGGAGAGAAAGGTCAATCCTATCCAGGGGGCGAACTCCTGGAGCCGCTGCAGCCAGTACGCGGGCATCTTATCCACCGGCTCAACCGCCAGGAACCAGCCGATGATAATCGGCAGCGGCAGCAACATCAGCGAGCTGTATAACCAGTCCCGCTTTATCGTCTTAAGCGTGAATGAGCAGACCAGCCACAACGCCATGGGAATGTAGACGAGGATGGCAATCCAAGCCCAGCCCGCGGGTAGATAGAGTAGGAGCAGCCCGGCAAAGACCACCGGCAGCAGAGAATAACCAAGCCAGGAGAAAAGCCAGGAGGGCTTGCCCCGCCACCACCCGTAGACCACCACGCTCAAGACTACCACCAGCACGGCTAACAGCCCGATAATACCCTGCCACCAACTGAGGGCAAAGAGGAGACCGAAAAGCAGGTGGGGCATAGCGGCAAAGAGCGCCTGAGTCCAGCTGCCCTGGCTGTGGCTCTCATATATCTGGCGGGCGAGCGTCTTGGCTGAACCCATAAGCGTCAAACAGGTATTAGCCGCCTCCTCCTCCGATAGCCCGGAATCCTTCAGCTCCTGGACCTCGTCCTCAATATGCGCCGCCAGCTCCTGGATGACCTCCTGCTCCGTGGAGCTGTCAAGCTTCAGGTTCTCCCTCACACTGTCCAGATAGTGACTCAGAGCCGTTACCACTTCATAACCTCATATCAGTCAGACTCGGGCTGAATAATCAGGTTCATCGCCGCCAGGAAATCCAGCCACTGGCTCCGCTTAGCTTCCAGGCCGTGGAGTCCCTTTTCCGTGATATGATAATATCTTCGCTGCCGTCCGTTGGGCAACATCTGCCACTTGCCCTCGATTAAGCCCGTTTGCTCCAGGCGGTGTAGAGCCGGATAGAGAGTGCCTTCCTTAAAGCGGAAATAGCCTTCGCTCTTGCGCTCCAGCTCCTTGATAATCTGGTAGCCGTACATCGGCTGCTGGTCCAGCAAGCAAAGAATTAAGGAATCAAAGTTGCCCTTGATTAGTTCACGCCTCTGTGCCATTTAATTCACCTCGTTCTAATACACCTAGTAACCCTATGTATCATTATAATAATACACGGCACTTCGCTTTGCAATATGTCTTAAAACAATAGAAGGGATGAAGGGCAAAGTAGCTCGTTAATCTAAATACATAGTAACTCTAGGTATATTCAATATAGCATACATCACCATTCTTGGCAATAGCTAACCAGGCAAAAGGGGATTTGTCTAGGGGGAGAATTTTCCTAAGATTAGGCAGCCGTTGGTGCTGCCGAAGCCGAATGAATTGGAGAGGACAATCTTTACCTCGGCTCTCCTGGCTTCATTGGGCACGTAGTCGAGGTCGCACTCGGGGTCGGGCGTCTCGTAGTTGATGGTCGGCGGTATAATGCCCTCGGTGATGGTGAGCAGGCAGGCAATTGCCTCCACCACCCCCGCCCCTGCCCACATGTGCCCCATCATTGATTTATTGGCGCTAATCGGTATCTTATGGCTGCGCTCGCCAAAGACGCTCTTGATGGCCCTGGTCTCGGAGAGGTCATTAAGCACCGTCGAGGTGCCGTGGGCGTTGATATAGTCAACCTGGTCGGGGGAGATAGCCGCGTCTTCAAGCGCCAGCCTCATACAACTGGCCGCCCCAGCGCCCTCGGGGTCGGGGGCGGTGATGTGATAGGCGTCGCTGTTCAGGCCGTAGCCCAGCACCTCGCCGTAAATCCGCGCCCCCCGCTTTTGGGCGGACTCCAGTTCCTCCAGTATGACCATCCCCGCCCCCTCGCCGATAACAAAGCCGTCGCGCTCCTTATCGAAGGGACGGCTGGCTTTCTCCGGCTCATCGTTGCGGGCGGACATTACCTTCAGCGGGTCCAGCCCGGCAAAGACCAGCGGCCTGATGGCCGCCTCGGTGCCGCCGGCAATCATGGCATCGACCTCGCCGCGCTGGATAACGATAGCGGCGTCGCCGATAGCGTGCGTCCCCGAGGCGCAGGCGGTCACCGTGCACATATTGGCTCCCTTAGCCCCAAACTCAATGGCGACCTGACCCGTAGCCATATTGCAGAGGAAACTGGGCACAAAGAAGGGTGAAATCTGCTGGCGCTTTCCCTTAATCAGCAGCTCGTGGTTCCTCTCTATACTCTCTATGCCCCCCATAGCCGTCCCTACCGACACCCCCACCCGCTCGTCGTTGGCGGAGGTTATCTTAAGCTTGGAATCTTCCAGCGCCATCCGTGCCGCCGCCAGGGCAAAGTGGATGAAACGATCGCCCCTTCTGGCCAGCTTGCGGTCGATAAAGTCATGGGGGTCGAACCCTTTTACCTCGCCGGCAATCCTGGTGCGGAACTGGCTGGCGTCGAAATGGGTAATTGGCTCCACTCCCGACTTCCCCTGGCACAAAGCCTGCCAGCTTGCCTCCGTCCCCACCCCCAGCGGGGTCAGCATGCCCATTCCGGTGACGACTACTCTTCGCTTCATTTAAGCTCTTCCTTGGCAATCCTGCCGTCAGCGGTCTTGGGCAAAGACTCGGTAAAGACAATCTCCCGCGGCACCTTATAGTTGGCCAGGTGCTCCAGGCAAAACTTCTTTATCTCCGGCTCAGTGGCCTTTTTGCCCGCCTTTAACCTGACGACCGCCCTCGGCGTCTCCCCCCTCGACTCGTCGGCGATTCCGACCACCGCCACCTCGGCCACCTTGGGGTAACGACCGATTATCTCCTCAATATCGCTGGGAGAGATATTCTGCCCCTTGACGATAATCATATCCTTCTTCCTGCCCGCCGAGAGAAACAGCCAGCCCGCCTTATCCAGCCAGCCGATATCACCGCTGTAGAGCCAGCCGTCCTTAATCACCTGGGCCGTCGCCTGGGGGTTATTATAGTACTCGTTCATTATCGGCCCTCTGACCACTATCTCGCCCGTCTCACCTACCGGCAGCTCCCGGCCCTCGTCATCGACTATCTTCAGTTCCCAGCCAGCCAAGGCCTTACCCACCGAGTTCGCCGCCCCCCGCCCGTCGAGGGCGGTGCAGCTAACGTGCGCCGCCGATTCGGTCATCCCCCAGAAGTTGACCGGAGTCAGGCCGATATGCTGCTTCACTTTCTTAGCGATATTGGCCGGCATGGCGGCTCCGGCCGTGCCCCAGAGACGGAGCGAGCTCAGGTCGTGCTTTA
>SOKR01000038.1 GCA_004375675.1 Dehalococcoidia bacterium | reverse complement strand
ACGTTGCCAAGGACATCGAGAAATTTAGCCAATAGGCTGGGGGGTAGAATTAAGTAGCGCCTTTAACCGAAAGGGTCTGGCCGCAGTGGGGGCACTGCACGCTGTCCCCTTTGAATTCGGGGGAGACCCGCAGCTTGGTGCCGCAGGGGCAGTGGACCATCCGGTATTTACTGAGCCGCCACATCATGTCGGATGTCTCCCGGGCGCGCTCGACCTTCTGCGGCGGTTTTTCCGCGGTCTTTGCCTCGGCTGACGGCGCCCGCAGTGCGGTAGCGCCCGCCATCTTGTCCAGAGCCAGCGCCGAAGCGGGGGCGATACCCGCCTTTGCTCCCTTCGCCTCCCGATAGGCCCGGTCGTAGTCGGCCAGCGAAGCCCCCGACATAGCGCGCAGGATGCGTACCCTCTCCCGGATGGGTGGGTGGGTGCTGGTAAGGTTGCTGGCGGCTTTCCCCTTCTGGCGGAAGGGGTTGATGGTGTACATCGAAGCCGTCGCCTTGTTGGCTGATTTAAGCTGTATGGGTGAGGCGGAAATCTTCTCCAGCGCCGAAGCCAGTCCCTCGGGGTAGCGGGTATAGAGGGCGGAAGAGGCGTCGGCCAGGTATTCCCGCTTCCGGGAAACGGTAAAGTAGATAATCTGGGCCAAAATCGGCGCCAGTATCAGCAGGAAAATGCCCACGGCCAGGATTATTATCTGCCCCTGCCCCCCACCTCCTGTACTCCTCCTGCCGCCGGCCATGCCGCCGAAGAAGAGCACCCGCGTGGCATACCAGGCCAGAATAACGATAGTGCCCAGCATAACGGCGCACATCGCCATCAGCAACACGTCGCGGTTCTTGACATGGGCTATCTCGTGGCCGATTACCCCCTGGAGCTCATCGCGGTTGAGCTTGGCCAGCAGCCCCGAGGTGACGGCAACCGACGCCTTGTTGGGGTCGCGCCCGGTGGCGAAGGCGTTCAGCGCCGGGTCGTCGATGATATAGATATTGGGCATCTTCTCCAGACCCGAAGCGATTTTCATCTCCTCGACGAGGTTGTAGAGGCGAGGGTTATCGTCGCGACCTATCTTGCGGGCGCGCGACACCGCCAGCAGGAGACTATCGCCCTGGAAGTAGGCAATCAGGCTCAATATGCCCCAGACGACCAGGGCGAGAATAAGCCCGATAATAGCGTTATCTAAGAAGAAATACCCCAGGAAATAGCCTATCAGGAGCAACAAAAGACCCATGCCCGCGGTCAGGACCACCGACCGCCATCGATTAGCGCTAATCTGTTCCCACATATCTCGGGCGCTCTATCCTTATTTAAAACTAACCTTGGGCGCTTCCCTCTCCTCGGTCACCGTAACCTCGAAGAACTCGCCCAGCTTAAAGCTGGTCATGGCGGCGACCACGCTGGAGGGAAACATCTGGACCTTGTTATTCATCCTCAGGACGGAATCGTTGTAGTACTGGCGGGAAAAGCCTATCTTGTTTTCCGTCGAGGTCAACTCCTCCTGGAGGGCCAGGAAGTTCTGGTTCGCCTTGAGGTCGGGGTAGTTTTCCACCACCGCCAGCAGCTTGGAGAGGGCGCCGCTGAGCGCGTCCTCCGCCTTGGAACGGGCGCCGACATCGCCGCTGGCCAGGCTCTGCGCCAGGTTTCGCGCCTTGGTCACCGACTCCATCGTCTCGCGCTCGTGCTTCATGTAGCCCTTGACCGTCTCTATCAGGTTGGGGATGAGGTCGTAGCGCCGCTTGAGCTGGACGTCAATCTGTGCCCAGGCATTGCGCATCTGGTTGCGCAACCCTATCAGGCCGTTGTAGGTAACAATGAAAAAGATGAAGAGTATTACCACGATACCGCCGACAATATAGATCGCAAACATCGCAACCTCCTTACAGTTTTATTGAAGCCAGGGCTTAAAAAGCCCGTCTAGCCTTCGGCTTTAAAGGTATCTCCCAAAAAGCTAAGCACGCGCTCCTCGGAGTCCATCTTAGCGCCCGTACTTAAAGCGCACTGCTCTATAATCTGGTGCACCTCGCCGCCGTCAAACCAGAGCCCGTCACTCCACGAGCAGACATCGATGAGCACCTCCGGTTCCCGGCCTATGTGCGCCTTCTTCATTTTTCGCCCGCAGATAGGGCAGCGCCGCTTTTTCTCGGCGGTCTCGGCGTCGGGCAAATCGGCTATTTGAGCGAGTGTCAGAGCGCCGCTATCCAGCCCCATCCCCTCCAGCATCAGCTCCAACTCCCCCGCATCGAACCAGACCCCGCCGCATTTGGTGCAGTGGTCCAGCTCAATCTTATCCTGCTCGACTACTATCATCACCTCACGGCAGGTGGGGCAAATCATGCGTCACTCCTTTAAGAGCAATTTTACCATAAATAATACGCTAGTGCCGAGGGGGAAAGACGCCTACCATATCCCGGGCAGAAGCGCCCGCTATGCCCGATAAGCTGTATCGTGCTAGAATGTAGCTTTCCATGAAAGCGGAGCTCTTGAAGCAGCTGGCTGAAATCGTCGGCACGGACTACGTTTCCGACCGCCCCGAAGAGCTTTATCTCTATTCCCCAATCGTGATTGGGCGTCTGATAACTCAAGGCTAAAAATGATATAATGACAGCGACTAGCTCAGGTTGCGGTAAAGATGAAGCCAGACGAAAAACTGCTAAAGATTCACTCTACCCCCCAGC